>NZ_VWWK01000263.1:0-6928 GCF_011753035.1 Burkholderia sp. Ax-1720
TGCAGCCGGCCGCGACGCCGAGCGCCAGCGCGGCGGCGATCGACAGGGCAAGGCGGCGGGCGCCCGCGGCGCGGCCTCGCGGCGCGCTGGACAGGATGCGGATTCCGGAAAGGAGCATGGCGAACGGGGAACGGAACGAGCCGCCATTATCATCGCGGAGCATCCCGGCGCGCGCCCGAATAGGCAACATAAGCCGCCCCGGCGCCCTCGCGCGGCGAGGCCGGAAATCGAGCCGAAAATCGGGCCCGAAGTGCCGCCGGCGCTGATGCCGGGCATCGCGAGCGCTGCCCGATGAGCGTCACGATTTGACGCTACAATGGTCGCCGCCCGTGCATGCCGCGCGGGATTCGCCCGATCCGCCGAGGTGTCCTCGATGAGCCCAGCCCCCGCTTCCTCCAGCCGCCGCGCCAGCCCGCTGCGCTATGTCGTGCTCGCCGCCGTCGCGGTGGCGATCGCCGTCGCCGGTTATTTCGCGCTGAACGGCAAGTCGAGCGTGCCCGACGCCACCTTCACCCTGCTCTCGGGCCAGAAGGTCTCCACCAGCTCGGACCTGAAGGGCAAGGTCTACCTGGTCAATTTCTGGGCGACCAGCTGCGAGACCTGCATGAAGGAAATGCCGCAGATGGTCCAGACCTACAACCGCTTCAAGGGCCAGGGGCTCGAATTCGTCGCCGTGGCGATGAACTACGATTCGCCGATGTACGTGGCCAACTACACGCAAACGCGCCAGTTGCCGTTCAAGGTCGCCTTCGACGACGGCTCGCTCGCCAAGCAGTTCGGCAACGTCCAGCTCACGCCCACCACCTTCGTGGTCGACAAGGACGGCAAGATCCTCAAGCGCTATGTCGGCGAGCCGCAGTTCGCCGAGCTCGACCAACTGCTGCAGAAGGCGCTCGGCAGCAACGCCTGAACGCCGCCTCCCGAACGAGACAAAGCCGGCCGCGCCTCCAGGCGCCGCCGGCTTTGTTGTTTGCGAGGCCGATTTCCCGAGTCGATGACCGCAAGCTCGCGAGCCGCCTCGAACGCCCCGCTCAGCGCTCGTTCTCGCCCTTGGTCGACAGCCCGTAGCGCTTGATCTTCTCGTAGAGCGTGGCCTTGCCCACATGCAGCCGGTCGGCCGTGGCGGCCACCGCGCCGCCCGTGAGCGTGAGCGTGTCGGCGATCACCGCGCGCTCGAACTGCTCGACGCGCTCCTTCAGCGACTGCTCGGCGCCGGCCGCCTCGCGCGCCTCGGCGCCGCCGGCCGGCTCCATCACGCCCTCGGTCACGCCCAGCACGAAACGGTCGGCGGCGTTGCGCAGCTCGCGCACGTTGCCGGGCCAGTCGCGCTGCATCAGGCTCTCGCGCTGCCGGTCGGTGAGGTGCGGCGCCGGGCGGCCGTAGCGCACCGCCGCATCGAGCATGAAGTGCTCGAACAGCGGCACGATGTCTTCGCGGCGCTCGGCCAGCGGCGGCAGCGCGATGGTCACCACGTTCAGGCGATAGAGCAGATCCTGGCGGAAGGTGCCAGCCGCCACGTGCTCGCTCATGTCGCCCTTGGCGGCGGCCACCACGCGGCAGTTCACGCGAATCGGCTGGTTCGAGCCGAGCCGCTCCAGCACGCCGTCCTGCAGCACGCGCAGCAGCTTCACCTGCAGCGCGAGCGGCATGCTCTCGATCTCGTCGAGGAACAGCGTGCCGCCCGAGGCGTATTCGAGCTTGCCGACCCGCCGCTTGGCCGCGCCGGTGAAGGCGCCGGGCTCGTAGCCGAACATCTCGGACTCGAACATCGGCTCGGGCAGCGCCCCGCAGTTGACCGCGATGAAGGGCTTGTCGCGACGCGGCGACATCTCGTGCAGGCTGCGCGCGATCAGTTCCTTGCCGGCGCCGGTGTCGCCGTTGATCAGCACCGAGGCGTCGGTCGGCGCGACGTTGGCGATCAGCCGGCGCACCTGCTCGATCGCCGGGCTGCGGCCGATGATGCGCGGCGCCACCACGCCCTGCACCGCCAGCTCGCGACGCAGCGCGAGGTTCTCCAGCACCAGCTCGCGCCGCTCGATGGCGCGGCGCACGGTCTCGATCAGGCGCTCGGTGGCGAAGGGCTTCTCGATGAAGTCGTAGGCGCCGTCGCGCATCGCCTGCACCGCCATGGTGATGTCGCCATGGCCGGTGACCAGGATCACCGGCACCTCGGCGGCGCGCTCGCGGCACTGCGCCAGCAGCTCCAGGCCACTGGCGCCGGGCAGGCGGATGTCGGACACCACCGCGCCGACGCGCTCGCCGAGGATCGCCTTCTCGGCCGCCTCGGCCGAACCGAAGCCGGCCACCTCGAAGCCGGCGAGCTGCAGGCTCTGCACGGCGGCGCGGCGCACCAGTTCGTCGTCTTCGATATAGATAACCTGCAGGCGGTTCGCCATCCTGTTTCACCCAATATGGTTCGATGCCGCGGCCGGCGCGCAGAGCCGCGGGATGCTCAGCGGCCGGTCGCGAAACTCTGCGGATGATGCGTGCGGGCGCGGCGCAGCGTCAAGGCGAACACCGCGCCGCCCTCGGGCGCATTGCGCGCCTGCAGCGAGCCGCCCGCGTCGCTGGCGATCGAGGAGGAAATCGCGAGACCCAGGCCGAGCCCGCGCCCCATCTCCTTGGTGGTGAAGAACGGCTCGAACAGGCGCGGCAGCAGCTCGGGCGGCACGCCCGGGCCGTTGTCGGCCACCGTGATCACGATCGCGCCGGGGCTCGCCTCGATGGTCACCAGGATGCGCGGCGCGGCCACCCCGGCCACCGCGTCGAGCGCATTGCCGAGCAGGTTGATCAGGATCTGCTCGAGGCGCAGGTCCTCGCAGATCGCCACCAGGTCGGCGTATTCGAGCGAGGCATCGAGCGGCGCCGGGCCCTGGCCCGGATGCAGCGCATCGTCGAGCTCGACTTCCAGGTTCACCGCCTGCAGCCGCTCGCGCAGCAGCGAGGCGACGTTGCGCAGCGCGCGCGCCACCTGGGCACGCTCGTTGCGCGGCCGCGCGCGGCCCACGAACAGCTTGAGCTGGTTGGTGATCTTGCCCATGCGCTCGGTCAGCGAGGCGATCGCCTCCAGGTTGTCGCGCGCGGCGGCCTGCTCGCCGCGTTCGAGCAGCACCCGGGTGTTGTCGGAGAAGCTGCGCAGCGCCGCTAGCGGCTGGTTCAGCTCGTGGGTGATGCCGGCCGCCATCTGGCCGAGCGCCGCCAGCTTGCTGGCCTGCACCAGCTCGTCGTGGGCGGCGCGCAGTTCCAGCTCGGCGCGGATCCGGTCGCCGACCTCCTTCTGCAACTGCTCGTTGGCCTGCGAGAGATCGGCGGTGCGCTCGGCCACGCGCTGGTTCAGCTCCGCGTAGGCGTTCTGCAGCAGCGCGCGGCCGCGGATCATCTCCTTGACGCGCGCGCGGCGCATGCGCCAGTAGAAGGCCAACAGGAAGATCGAGACCACGCCGAAGCCGGTCACCACGGTGGCATTGCGCGCGTCGGTGTCGACCGGTTCGATCGGCGCGAGCGTGACCAGTTGCCAGTCGGGCTCGCCGAGCCGGCGCTGGGTGGCCAGGTAGCGCGGCGCGCGCATGCCGGCGCCGATCCGCACGATCTCGGCGCCCGGGCCGAGCACGCGCTCGACCCGGATCGGCACCGGCGTGACCGGCTGCTGCGCGTACTGGCGCGTGGCGTAGATCGAATCGGCGACGCTGCCGGTGAGCGGCTTGAGCGTGTGGTATTTCCAGGCCGGCACCGAGGACAGGAAGATCACGCCGTGATCGTCGGCCACCACCAGCGGCTCGGAGGCGTCGGCGCCCTGGAACCATTCGAGGTTGAGCTTGACCACCGCCACGCCGACGATGCGCCCCTCGCGCCGCACCGGCTGCGAGATGTAGTAGCCGGGATCGTGCGAGACCGTGCCGATCCCGAAGAAGCGGCCCACCCCGCCCTTGATGGCGTCGATGAAGTAAGGCCGGAAGCGGTATTCCATGCCGACGAAGCTGTCGGGGTCGCGCCAGTTGCTGGCCGCCACGCAGCGCCCGTCGGCGCCGATGATGTAGGTGGTGGTGGCGTGCGCGTGCCGGTTCAGGTCCTCGAGGTAGCGGTTGGCCCGCTCCACGTAGCCCGGCGTGTCGACGTTGGCGAGCACGTCCTGCACGAAGGGATGGCCGCCCAGCAGGTAGGGCAGCGATTCGTAGCGGTCCAGCGTGCTCTTGAGCGCGCTGGTGGTGCGATCGACGCGCACGCCCGCGTTGCGGCGCAGCTCGTCGATGCCGCGCTGCCAGGTGATCGTCCAGGTCAGCGCGCAGGCGGCGGCCAGCAGCGCGACGAGCACGAGCAGAACGAGCAGGCGGCGCTTCACGTTCGCGGTTTCCGGAAAATGGGAATCGCCTATTGTGGCATAGCCGCCCGCGCCAATCGATGCGGGGCCGGCCCGCTCGAACGCTCTCGCGCCGCCGGTGCCGGCCCCGCCGCGCAGCGGCGGCTTCTCGCGCGCCGCTGCTTCCTGCTTCACCTGTTACGCCTTCGCGGTGGTATCGCTGGCCGCCAGTTCGCCGTTGAGCGCGGCGCGCAGCTTGTTGCGGTCCAGTTCCTTCTCCCAGGCCGACACCACGATGGTGGCCACGCCGTTGCCGACGATGTTGGTCAGCGCGCGGCATTCGCTCATGAAGCGGTCGATGCCGAGGATCAGCACCATGCCCGTCAGCGGGATGGTCGGCACCACGGCCAGCGTCGCGGCCAGCGTGATGAAGCCCGCGCCGGTCACGCCGCTGGCGCCCTTCGAGGTCAGCATCGCGACCGCCAGCAGCGTGAGCTGCTGCATCCAGGTCAGTTCGATGTTGGTCGCCTGGGCGATGAACAGCACGGCCATCGTCATGTAGATGTTGGTGCCGTCGAGGTTGAACGAGTAACCGGTCGGCACCACCAGGCCCACCACCGAACGCGAGCAGCCGGCCTTCTCGAGCTTCTCCATCAGCTGCGGCAGGGCCGCTTCCGAGGAGCTGGTGCCCAGCACGATCAGCATCTCTTCCTTGATGTAGCCCACGAAGCGGATCACCGAGAAGCCGGTGAAGCGCGCGATCGCGCCGAGCACCACCACCACGAACACCGCCGAGGTCAGGTAGAAGGTGCCGATCAGCTTGAGCAGCGGGATCAGCGAGCCGACGCCGTACTTGCCGATGGTGAAGGCCATCGCGCCGAACGCGCCGATCGGGGCCAGCTTGGTGATGATGTGGACGATCCCGAACAGCACGCGGCTGGTGCCCTCGATGAAGTCCGTCACCACCTTGCCGCGCTCGCCGAGGTGCGCCAGCACGCTGCCGAACAGCAGCGCGATCAGCAGGATCTGCAAGATCTCGCCCTGGCCGAAGGCATCGAACATGGTGTTCGGGATGATGTGCATCAGGAAGTCGACGGTCGACTGGCCGTGCGCCTTGGCCGCGTAGGAGGCCACTTCCTTGCCGTTCAGCGTGGCCGGATCGATGTTGAAGCCGGCGCCCGGACGCAGCAGGTGGGTGGCCGCCAGGCCCAGCACCAGCGCGAAGGTCGAGACGATCTCGAAGTACAGCAGCGCCTTGCCGCCGACCCGGCCGACCTTCTTCATGTCTTCCATGCCGGCGATGCCGGTCACCACCGTGCAGAAGATGATCGGGCCGATCACCATCTTGATCAGCTTGATGAAGCCGTCGCCGAGGGGCTTCATGTCGACCGCGAGGGACGGATAGTAATGGCCGAGGATCACGCCGACGATGATGGCGAAGATCACCTGCACATAGAGCACTTTATAGAAAGGTTTCTTCTTCACGATGAGTCCAGTTTCCAGAAGGATGAAGTAAGCCTAGAGAACCGGCGTCACGCGCGCGGACGAATGTCAGGGGGAGCCATTCGCCCGCGCGGCTGCCGTGCCGCAACAAGCGACGGCCTCAGACCATCCGGGGGGAAGGATACGGGTGGGGCGTCATCGGTTGTCTCCTTGCTGCTGTCGTTGTCCGGCCGGGGGATCGGCCTTGCGACAGATATACGCAAGCTCGATGCCAGCTTGGCGACAGCAGGCAAGCCCTTGATTTTTATCGTTTTATGGAAATTGGCGCGGCGCGCGCAATCCGATTTTCCGGAAATCCGGAAAGCGGCGCGTCCGGTATTCCGGACGATTGGGAAATAATGTGTCGGGCCGTTTACGCGACACGAGCGACACGAGCGGCGCGGAGGCGCCGGGGCGGCCGGCCCGCCCGCCGCGCCGGCGCCTTCGCCTCAGCCGCGCCCCAGCGCGATATAGCGCGCCAGGTGGTGATCCTCGTCGCCGAGCTGGTGGTCGATCATCACCAGCCGTTTCGCGTAGTGCGAGAGCGGCAGCTCCCAGGTCATGCCGATCCCGCCATGCAGCTGGATCGCCTCCTCGGCCACGCGCGTGCCGGTGCGCCCGATCGTGTACTTGGCCGCCGACAGGGCCCGCTCGCGCTGGGCGCGCGGCGCCTCCAGCGCGGCCGCCGCGTTGATCACCGCCGAGCGCGCCTGCTCGATCTCCAGCAGCAGGTCGGCGACGCGATGCTGCAGCGCCTGGAAGCTGCCGATCGGCAGGCCGAACTGCTTGCGCGTGCGCAGGTAGTCGATGGTCTGCGTCTTCACCACCTCCATCGCGCCGATCGCCTCGGCGGCCAGGGCCAGCAGGCCGAAGCCGGTGACGCGCTCGAGCAGCTCGGCGCCGTCGCCGGCCAGCCGCGCGCCCGCTTCCAGTTGCACGCCGTCGAGGCGCAGCTCGGCCGCGCGGCCGCCGTCGATGCGCGCGTAGTCGCGCAGCGTCAGGCCGGGCGTCTCGCGCGGCACCACGAACAGGGCCAGGCCGTCGGCCGCGTCGTCCTCGCCGGCGAGCCGCGCCGACACCACAAAGAAGCCCGCCTGCGCGCCGTGCTCGACCACCGCCTTCGCGCCGTCCAGCTTCCAGCCCTCGCCC
>NZ_VWWK01000264.1:0-6906 GCF_011753035.1 Burkholderia sp. Ax-1720
GCGCTGCTGCGGCCGGCCGTCAAGCGCAGCGCTCATTACGCGCCGCGCACGCGACGCGGCGGCGCGCTGATCGGCGGCATGGACGACGCGGGGCGCTGGTCGCTGGTGCGACGGCCGGTGCGCGTGCAGCCGGCACCCGCCGATGGCAACGACAACGACAGCAATCACGCGCACGGCGACAACGCCGGCGCTGGCGCCGCGAGCGCGGCCCATCGCAACGACCTCGCCACGCAAGCCGCGCCGGCCGCGCGTTCGCGCGAGACGCTCGAGCATCTGGCCTGGACCCTGCTGCGCCGCTACGGCGTGGTGTTCTGGCGCCTGCTCGAACGCGAGGCGGCGTGGCTGCCGCCGTGGCGCGAGCTGCTGCGCGTCTACCAGCGCCTGGAGGCGCGCGGCGAGATCCGCGGCGGGCGCTTCGTGGCGGGACTGGCGGGCGAGCAGTTCGCGCTGCCCGAGGCGATCCCGGTGCTGCGCGAGATTCGCCGCCAGCCCGCCGACGGGCAATGGATCGTGGTGAGCGGCGCCGATCCGCTCAATCTGGCCGGCACCCTGCTGCCGGGCCGCAAGGTGCCGGCGCTGGCCGGCAACCGCGTGCTGCTGCGCGACGGCGCGGCGGTGGCGGCCCTGGTGGGCGGCGAGTTCGTCTACGAGGACAGCCTGCCGGCCGAGCTGCACGAAACGGCGCGCCTCAAGCTGGCGCGACGGCATTAGCCAAGGACAAGGCGGCGTGTCGTGCCATGACGCACGACACGCCGCCTGGCGTCATCCCTCGCGATCCGCGCCGCGGGCCGTGCCTGGCACGCCCGGGGCGAATCGCCTTCCTTCAAGCCGTCCCGACCTCAGGCCGTGGCCAGCTCGACACCGCGCCTGGCCCGCTCCGGCGCGCGCGGCGCATGGGCGGCCGCGCCGTTGCCCGTCAGGCGGAACACCGACACGGCATCGTTGAGCACCGCCGACTGTTCGTCGAGCGACTGCGCGGCCGCCGCAGCCTGCTCGACCAGCGCGGCGTTCTGCTGCGTGACGGCATCCATCTGCGTGACGGCCTGGTTGATCTGCTCGATGCCGCGCGCCTGTTCGTCGGACGCGGCCGAGATTTCCGCGACGATGTCCGAGACACGCCGGATCGCCTCGCGCACGCGGCCCATCTTCTCGCTGACGGCATTGGCCTGCCCCGCGCCGCCCTCGATCAGCGTCACCGAGGAGGCGATCAGTTCCTTGATCTCCTTGGCGGCCGCCGCCGAGCGCTGCGCGAGCGTGCGCACCTCGCTGGCCACCACCGCGAAACCGCGGCCCTGCTCGCCGGCGCGCGCCGCCTCGACCGCCGCGTTGAGCGCGAGGATGTTGGTCTGGAACGCGATGCCCTCGATGGTGCCGGTGATCTCGGAAATCTTGCCCGAGCTGCCGCTGATCTGCAGGATCGTGTCGACCATCTCGCGCATCGCGTGATTGTTGTCGTCGGCCAGGCTCGAGGCGTTGGTGGCCAGGCCGTTGGCCTGGCGCGCGTTGTCGGCGTTCTGCTTCACCGTCTCGGTCAGCTCGGTCATGCTGGAGGCGGTTTCCTCCAGCGAGGCGGCCTGTTCCTCGGTGCGCGAGGACAGGTCGAGATTGCCGGTGGCGATCTCCCGGGCCGCCAGCGACACCGAGCCGGTGCTCGACTGGATGCGTCGCACGGTCTGCGCCAGTTGCGTGTCCATCACGCGCAGCGCGTGCATCAGTTCGCCGAACTCGCCGCGGAAGCTGTCGTCGATGCGCACTTCCAGCCGGCCGTCGGCGATCGTGTTGGCCACCGCGATCGCGCTGCCCAGCGGCCGCATGATGGTGCGCAGCAGGTAGACCGAGGCGCCGACCGCCACCAGCAGCCCCGCCGCCACCAGCACGATCGCCATCACCAGCGCGTTGCGCGCGCTGGCCGCGCCGTCGGCCGCGAACTGCGCGGCCTGCTGGTCGTTCAGGTCGATATCGGCCTTGATGCGTTCGAGCATCTCGTTGGTCGCGTCGTTCTGCGCGTCGATCAACTGGGTCGCGCCGTCGTAGTTGCCCGCGGCGAACGCCTCCACCACCTGCGCGGTGGCCTGGCGGAACTGGGGCATCGCGGCATTGAGCCCGTCGGCCAGCTCACGCTCCTTGTCGGAGTTGATCGCGCCGGGATAGTAGTTCGGCCAGATCTTGGCGATCCGGCTCACGGTGCGCTGGATCGAATCGAGCGACTTGCGGTTGCCCTCCCCCTCGCGCATCACCTGCATGCGGCGCATCTGCAGGCGCACGTCGATCAGGCCGGCGCGGATCTCGCCGAGCGTGCGGATCGGCTTGACGGTGGTGGTGTACTCGTCGCTGACCATCTTCTCCAGCCGCGAGATGGTGAGGGTGCCGAACACCCCGACCAGCGCGATGATCAGCACGCAGGCCGTCATGGCCATCACGATTTTGAAACGGACGCTGTGCTGCACGCTGCTCACGGTGGGGTCTCCTGTTCTGGCCGCCCCCCGGGCACGGCGGGCGAAATATCGGCGGGCACGTGCCATCCCGCGGGACGGCATGCCCTGCCGCGATTACGGCGCCGGCTTCCCCAACTTTAATTTTTTCGTTTTTCTTTTTGAAATCAAATGACACGCTGTTGCGCATCGAAAACCAATCGAAAGCTTTCGGCCGGGATGGCGGGCATCTCCGGCGCGCAAGGTGCGCGGCGCGGGCGCGGAACGCCTGGCGCGGCCTGGTCTCCCCCACGCCGCGCCGGGCCCCGCGCCCGCTCCACGCGAGACGCGACGCCCCCCGTCACGCCTCGCGCGGTCCACGCCCTGCTGCGGTGACGCGCTTCGCGTCACCGCTCGAGCCATGCCGCCACGCGCCTGGCGCGCTCAACCGCGCCAGGCCGAGCAGCGGATCACCGAGCAGAAGTTGCCGGCATGGAAATGCGGCTCCTTGTCGGCGATCACGTCGGCCTTGACGTTGCCGAAGGTCGTCTCGGGCTTGTGGCGGATCCCGTCGTAGAAGGCCTGGATGATGTCTTCCTTGAAGTGCTCCGGGCGCGGGTGCAGGTGCGTGACCGCCTCGCGCTCGTGCTCGTGGTACTCGTGGTAGGTCAGGCCCAGCACGTCCATCTCCACGCCGGCCGTCACCAGCGAGATCACCGGATGCATGTGCTGCGGAATGCCGGGCGTGGTGTGCAGCGCGATCGCGGTCCACACCAGGTCGATGTCGTGCTGTTCGATGCCGCGCTGGCGCAGGAACTCGCGCGCCGCGTTGGCGCCGTCCACCTCGAAGCGCTCGTGCGCGCTGCTGTGCGAGGGCATCAGGCCGACGTCATGGAACATCGCGCCGGCATAGAGCAATTCCGGATCGAACTTCAGGCCGCGATCGCGACCGGCAAGCGCGCCGAAATAGAACACGCGGCTGGAATGATGGAACAACAGGGGACTTTCGGTATCCCGAACGAATTCCGTGATCTCCCGCGCAAGCTGGCTGTCGGGAACGCGGATGCCACCGATATCGACGCTCATGATCTTCTCCGTGTGAGGACTTCGGGATTGATTCTCCCGCGTGCTAGGATTGTCATCAATCGGCGTGTCACGTCATTTTCTGCCAAATCGCGCGGAATGCGGACGGCGCCGCCAAGGGGAACCCGAATGAGCAAGACCATCGCGATCCTGGCCGTGCCGGGCGTGCAGTTGCTGGACGTCAGCGGGCCGCTGGACGTGTTCGCGCAGGCCAACGTGGAAGCCGGCAAGGCCGCCTACCGGATGCTGGTGCTGGCCTGCGAGCCGGGCCACCTGGTCAGTTCATCGGGCGCGCGCCTGGTGCCCGACGGCGTGGTCGGCGAGGCGCTGCCCGAGATCCACACGCTGCTGGTGGCGGGCGCGCCGGGCATCGGCGCCGGCGGCGTGCCGGTCGCGACGCTCGACTGGCTGCGCGCGGTGCCGCGCCGCTGCAAGCGCTTCGGCTCGGTCTGCACCGGCGCGCTGGTGCTGGCCGAGGCGGGCCTGCTCGACGGCCGGCGCGCCACCACGCACTGGGCCTCGGTCGAGGCGCTGGCCGAGCGCTGCCCGAGCGCGACGGTGGAAGCCGATGCGCTCTACGTGCGCGACGGCCGGCTGCGCACCGCGGCCGGCGTGACGGCCGGGCTCGACCTGGCGCTGGCCCTGGTGGAGGAGGATCTGGGCCGCGAGATCGCGATGCGCGTGGCGAGCCAGTTGGTGATGTTCTTCAAGCGCCCCGGCGGGCAGTTGCAGTTCAGCCGCAACGGCGCCACCGCGCCGGCCGGGCGCTCGGTGCTGCAGGACGTGCAGCGCTGGGTGGCCACGCAGCCGGAACTCGATCACAGCGTGACGAGCCTGGCCGGGCGCGCCGGCCTGAGCCCGCGCCACTTCGCGCGGCTGTTCCATGCCGAGGTGGGCGTGACGCCGGCCGCCTGGGTCGAGCTGGCGCGCGTGAACGCGGCGCGCGCCCTGATCGAGACGGCCGGCGACGCGCCCAAGCAGGTGGCCGCCAAGTGCGGCTTCGCGAATGCCGACGTGCTGCGCCGCGCCTTCGTCAAGCACGTGGGCGTGACGCCGGCCGAGTATCGCAAGCGTTATCGGGACGAGGAGCGCTGAGCGCGGCCGCGACGGCGCATAAAAACGAAGCCGCCGTCGCGACAGGAACGACGGCGGCCTCGATACTTCGGGCTTCTGATCAACCGACCCGCTTCAGGTTTCCGGTGCCTGCTCGCCGCGGCAGCGCCAGCGGCGCGCGCGCGTCGCCGGCTCGGCCGCCGTGTCGGCGACGCCGCGCCACCAGCGCTCGCCTCGATGCGGCGCGGCCAGGTCGAGCCGCTCGCCCATGCGCGGCGTGGCCAGCGCGATGCCCTGCGCGGCCGCCAGGCCGAACACGCGCTCGAACGGATCCTGCCAGCGATGCATGGCCAGGTCGAAGGTGCCGTTGTGGACCGGCACCAGCCAGCGCCCGCGCAGGTCCTGGTGGGCCTGCACGGTATGCTCCGGCTGCATGTGGACATAGGGCCATTGCGCGTCGTAGGCGCCGGTCTCGAGCATCGTGACGTCGAACGGCCCGAAGCGCTCGCCGATCTCGCGGAAGCCGTCGAAATAACCGGTATCGCCGCTGAAGAAGATCCGCAGCTCCGCGTCGATGATGGTCCACGAGGCCCACAGCGTGCTGTTGCCGTCGAACAGGCTGCGCCCCGAGAAATGCTGCGCGGGCGTGGCCGTGAAGCTGATGCCGTCGATCTCGGTGCCCTGCCACCAGTCGAACTGGCGCACCCTGGCCGCGTCGATGCCCCATTCGATCAGGCGGTCGCCCACGCCCAGCGGCGTCAGGAAGATCGCGGTGCGATCGGCCAGCGCCAGCACCGTCTCGCGGTCGAGGTGGTCGTAGTGGTCGTGCGAGAGGATCACGCCGGCCAGCGGCGGCAGGTCCGCCAGCGCGATCGGCGGCGCGTGGAAGCGCTTCGGCCCGACCCGCTTGAACGGCGAGGCGCGCTCGCCGAACACCGGGTCGGTCAGCCAGAAGCCGCCGCGCAGCTTGAGCAGCAGGGTCGAATGGCCGAGCCGGTAGAGGCTGCGATCGGGCGCGGCGTCCAGCTCGGCGCGCGTGAGCGCATCGACCGGCAGCGCGGCGCCCGGCTGGGTGCCGCGCGGCTTGTTGAACAGCACGTTCCAGGCAATCGACAAGGTCTTGCCGAAACCCTCGGACGGACGCGGCCGCACATTGCGGAAGCGCTCGCCGTCGTGCTGCGGCGAAGCGGTGGACAGCGCGCGCCCGCGTTGCGCGGCGGCGATGCCCAGCTTGCGGCTGAACCAGTCGGGAAGCGAAATCATGGTGAATCCGTCCGGAGAACGAAAAGTAGACTCGCTAGTGTAGTTTGTTTTCGAGAAAAGTAAACCGACAAGTGTAAAATTCGCCCATGGACGCCAACCCCACCCCCACCCGCCTGACCGACCGGAAACGGGCCGCGATCGTCAGCGCGGCGATCGACGAATTCCTCTCGGCCGGCTACGACGCGACCAGCATGGACCGCATCGCCGCCAGCGCGCAGGTCTCGAAGCGCACCGTCTACAACCATTTCCCGAGCAAGGACGCGCTGTTCCTGGCGATCCTGGAACGGCTCTGGGACGCCACGCGCGGCGGCGAGGCGCTCGCCTATCGCGCCGGCGAGCCGCTGCGCGGGCAATTGGTCGAGCTGCTGATGCGCAAGCTGCGGCTGCTCGCCGACGACACCTTCCTGTCGCTGGTGCGCGTCGCGATGGCGGCCGCGATGCATTCGCCCGAGCGGGCACGGGACATGGTGGCGCGCCTGGGCGAACGCGAGGAGGACCTGGGCATCTGGATCCGCGCGGCAAGCGCCGACGGGCGGCTGTCGGTGGCGGATCCCGGCTTCGCCGGGCAGCAGTTGCAGGGGCTGGTGAAGTCCTTCGCGTTCTGGCCGCAGGTGGCGATGGGGCAGCCGGCCATCGCCGGCGAGGCGCGGCGAGCGCTGGCGGAATCGGCGGCGGACATGTTCCTGGCGCGCTACGCGAAGGATGCCGAGGCGCGCGGCTGAGGGCCCGCGGCGGCCATCGTTTTCCATCATCGTTTTTTGATCCGTGCGAAGCCGCGGCGGAATCGGCACAATCGCCGTCACGGCTTCCCTGTTTCCGGTTTCGCTCATGTCTGACGTTCACTCCTCCCCCGTGGTCGGCGTGCTGCTCGCCGCCGGCCTCGGCACCCGCTTCGACCCCAGCGGGCAGGACAGCAAGCTGCTGGCCGCCCTGCCCGACGGCACGCCGGTGGCGGTGGCCGCCGCCCGGCGGCTGCGCGCCGTGATGCCCGAGGTGATCGCCGTGGTGCGGCCCGGCGCCGAGGTGCTGGCCGAGCGGCTGGCGATCGTCGGTTGCCGCGTGCTGGTGGCGGCCGAGGCAGCGCAGGGCATGGGCG
>NZ_VWWK01000265.1:0-6904 GCF_011753035.1 Burkholderia sp. Ax-1720
CGCAGCGGCCGGCACGCGGCCGGGCCGGGGTCGCGCCGGCTGACGCCTCGAAGGCGCCGGCTGCAGCCGCAGGTCCGGCTCCGGCGTCGATGCGCTCGCGCCGGCTGCCTCGCGCGAACTTCGCCGTCGGTGCCGCCGGTGCCGATTTACCCTGCAGTCCTCAGCATCGAACGGCATGGTCCCGCCTCAGGCCGGCTCACGCTCGCTCTCCCGCTTGGGCTCCGCCGCAGGCCGCCGCAGCGCCGCATCGGCGAGCCGCCCGCCCGCGCTGAGCCAGGGATGCTTGGCATGGCCGATGCGCTGCGCGCGATAGATGCCGGTGTGCCCCGAGAACAGGTAGGCGATCACGCAGGCCAGCGCGGCGAACATCCCGATCGGCGCGCCGAACAGCTCGATCGCCATGATCGTCGAGGCGATCGGCGTATTGGCCGCGCCCGCGAACACCGCGACGAAACCGAGCGCCGCCAGCACCGGCAAGGGCAGCGCGAGCAGGTGCGAGAGCGCGTTGCCGAGCGTCGCGCCGATGTAGAACAGCGGCGTCACCTCGCCGCCCTTGAAGCCGGCCGCGAGCGTGAGCACCGTGAAGCCGAACTTGCCGGCGAAGTCGTAGACCGGCAAGGGTCCGCGAAAGGCCGCCTCGATGGTGGGAATGCCGAGCCCGAGATATTGCGGCACGGCCAGCACGCTGCCGGCCAGCGCCACCAGCGCGCCGCCTGCCATCGGCCGCAGCGGCCCGTAGGGAATCCAGCGCTTGAAGCGCGCGCCGAGCGCGTGCGTGGCATCGGCGAACAGCATGCCCACCACGCCGAAGGCGATACCCGCGACGATCGCCGAGCCGGCCGTGGCCAGGCCCATCGGCGGCACGTAGGGCACCGGGTAGACGGGATGGTGGATGCCCCACAGCCGGCACACCACGTCGGCGACGATCGCCGCCGCCACGCAGGGAAACAGCGCGTCGTAGCGCAGGCGGCCGATCGCCAGCACCTCCAGCCCGAACACCGCGCCCGCCAGCGGCGTGCCGAACACCGAGGAAAAACCCGCGGCGATGCCGGCCATCAACAGGATGCGCCGCGTCTCGGCATCGACGCGCAGGATTCGCGCGACGCGATCGGCCAGCGCCCCGCCCATCTGCACGGCGGTGCCCTCGCGCCCCGCCGAGCCGCCGAACAGGTGCGTGACCACGGTGGCGATCATCACCAGCGGCGCCATGCGGGTGGGCACCGCGCGCGCCGGGTCGTGGATCTCGTCGATCAGCAGGTTGTTGCCGCCCTCCACCGAGCTGCCGATGCGCAGGTAGACCCAGCCCATGGCGAAACCGCCCAGCGGCAGCAGCCACAGCAGCCAGGGATGCGCCAGGCGCGTGCCGGTGGCGAGATCGAGCAGGTAGAGGAACAGGGCGGAAGCAGAGCCGGCCAGCGCGCCGACCAGGCTCGACAGCACGAGCCAGCGGCCGAGCGCGCGCAGCATCGCGACTTGCTCGACGGATTCGAAAGCTTTCATGGTTTCCAGATTCGACAGGACATCAAACCTGGGCGGCAGGACACCGCTTGTCGTCAAGACGGCCTACGACCTCCTGTACCCAGGATGCGTAGGCATCATCAGCCGGCTGACCGGCGGTTGTGTACGGAGGAATGCCATCTCCGGCGAGCACGGATTGTACGCGAAATGGACGCGAAAAAAATGCGGCGGCATCGAAATCGCCGCCGCAGCGGGCCGCCTTCGCTCGCGCGGATCATTCTTTCGGAATGCTTACCCGTTGCCGCCGGCGGCCCCGCCGCGCGGCATGCGCGGCGGGGCCGGGCGCTCGAACCTCAGTGCAGGTCCGAATGCTTGCGGATCGCGTCGGCGGTCTGGCCCGCCTTCTCCTGCAGCTTGCCCTGGGTCTTCTCGGCGACACCTTCCGCCTCGGTCTTGCGGTCGCCCGTCACCTTGCCGAGCGCCTCCTTCATCGAACCCTTCACCTGCTTGAGCTTGCCGTCAATACGATTCTTGTCCATGGTCGACTCCTTGAGGGATTCATCGGGACCGGCCGTGCGGGCCAGGGCCGCGCGCCGGGGAGTCACCATCTTCGCAAGGCGCCGCCGCCGCGAGCAGATGCAGATGGGCCAGCGCTTTTAGTGCATTCGCACCGGCCCGATGTTCAGCGCGAGGCCCGCCCGCGCGGCGTGCGCGCCGCGCCGGTGGCCTTGGCGGCGGATTTCGCGACCGGTTGCGCGGCCGGTTTCGCGGCCCGCTGCTGCACCGCGGCAGGCGCCTCGGCCGGGACCGGAGCCGGGGCCTCCGCCGCGCCGACGATACCCCGCTCGCGCGCCCACACGATCGCCTCGCCGCGGCTGTGCACATCGAGCTTGTTGTAGATGGTCGAGACGTGGTTGCGCACCGTGTTCGGCGCGAGCCCGAGCCGGTTGGCGATCTCCTTGTCGGGCAGGCCGTGGCAGAGCAGGTCGAACACGTCGCGCTCGCGCGCGGTCAGGTCGGCGAGTTGGGCGCCGGCATCGGGTGCCTTGTCGCGGCGCACGTTGGCCAGCTTCTCGATCAGGGTACGGCTGAACCAGGAGGCATCCTGCATCGCCGTCTCGATGGCCTGGATCAATTCCATCTCGGTGCGCTTGCGCTCGCTGATGTCGAGCAGCGCGAGCAGCAGGCAGTCCTGTCCGTGGATCGCCACCATGTCGGCCGACACCAGGCAGTCGCGCGGCTCGCCGTCGTGCCGGAGCACGCGCGCGTCGCGCATCCTCACCGCGCCCTCGCGGCCGATCGCGTCGACGATCTCGCGCTGCATGCCCGGCTCGGCCCACAAGCCGATCTCCTCGGCCGAGCGGCCCAGCACCTCGTGCTGCGCATGGCCGGTCATGGCGGCGAAGGCCTCGTTGCAGTCGAGGACCTCGCAGCCGCCGGCGGTCAGTATCGCCATCGCCACCGGCGCCATCCGGAACGCCTTGGCGAAGCGCTCCTCGCTCTGGCGCAGCGCGGTCTCGGCCAGCCGGCGCGGCTGCAGGTCGGTGAAAGTGAACAGCATGCAGGCGTGCTCGCCCATGTCGATCGGCTGGCCCGACACGATCACCGCGTGGTCGCCGCCGTCGGCGCGGCGCAGCAGCGCCTCCATCGGCGGGATCGACATGCCGTCGCCGAGCCGCTCGATCGCCAGCTCGCGCCGCTCGGCGCGATCGAACACGTCGAGCTCGTAGACCGAGCGGCCGATCACCGCCGCCTCGCTGGCCTGGCCGGTGATGTCGAGGAAACCCTGGTTGACCTTCACGTAGCGGAAGTCGTCGAGCCGGCAGATCGCGGCGGGCGCCGGGTTGGCGTTGAAGGTGCGCTCGAAGCGCTGCTCGGCGCTGGCCCAGTCGGTGGCGTCGTGCAGCACCAGCGCCAGGCAGTCGGGCTCGCCCGCCGCGTTGGTCAGCACCAGGCTGCGGATCCGGTGGACCCAGCGCAGCCGGTCGTCGGTGGCCGATTCGACCTCCACCGTCACGTCGCTGAACTGCTCGCCGCTGATCACGCGGTCGATCGGATACTGGCCCTGCCGGACCGGGTCGTGGTTGGTGTCGCGCAGCCGGAAGCGCTCGCGATACTCGGTGACGTCGGCGCCCAGCTCGGCCAGGCTGGCCGCGCCGTGCATGGCCAGCGCCGCCTCGTTGGCCCACACGATGCGCTGGTCGGGCTCGACCAGGATCACGCCCTCGGTCAGCCCGGCGATGATCTGGTGCAGTTGGCGGCGGTCGGTATGTGTCTTCAGCGCCTGCTCGTCGGGCGGCGCGGGCTGGAATTCGGCGGCGGGTCGGTTCATCGATGACAGGAGCATGGCTGGCGCGGTCGGGTAAATCGGCAAGGATCGGCCGCGCCGGCACTGTAAAAATTGCACGCCCGGCGCGGCCCGGCCGCCGCGCGGGCTTGCGGGAACGTCCGGCAAGCCGCCGCGAGGCGGGCTGTCGCAAGGATCGAGCAAGTTTCGTGCAAGGCTGCCGCGAACACCATGCAGGCACCGCGCGAGCGTCGCGCGCAAGCCGGGCAGGACGCCCGGCCGCCTCCCGCGAGCGGCGCTCAGCGCGAGCGCGCGAAGCGCTGCAACTGCAGGGTGACGCGCTCGGCGATCTGGTCGAGCGGCAGGATCGCCGTGGCCGCGTCAATCGCGGCGGCCGCCTTGGGCATGCCGTACACGGCGCTGGTGGCCGCGTCCTGGGCGATCGTGTAGAAGCCCTTGGCGCGCATCGCCTTCAGGCCGAGCGCGCCGTCGCGGCCCATGCCGGTCAGCAGCACGCCGAGCGCATCGCCGCGCCAATGCTCGACCACGCTGTGGAAGAACACGTCGACCGAGGGCCGATACGGCGTTTCCTCGGGATGGCGCGTGTAGCCGAGCTGGCCGCGCGCGGTGAGATGGAGGTGATCGTTGGTGGCGGCCAGCAGCACCTCGCCGCGCTGCGGCGCCCCGCCCTGTTTGGCCACGCGCACCGGCAAGCGCGTGAAGCCGTCGAGCCATTCGGCCATGCCGATCGCGAAGGCCGCGTCGACATGCTGGACGATCACGATGGCGGCCGGGAAATCCTCGGGCAAGGGCTTGAGCAGGGCGGCCAGCGCGGTGGGCCCGCCCGCCGAGGCGCCGATCGCCACCAGCGGCGGCAGCGCCGTGGCGGGCGCCGCCGCCGGCTGCGCCGGCACCGGCCCGCGCGTGGCCAGCAGCCGGCCGATCTGGTCGATCTTGGCCAGCAGCGGCTGCGAGGCATCGGCCAGCATGCCCTGCGCGAGGGTCGGCGTATCCACCGCGTCGAGCGCGCCGGCGCCCATCGCCTCGTAGATGGTGGCCTTGTTGGCATCCACGCTGGCGGTCACGATCAGGATCGCGCAGGGCGAGCGGGCCATGATCTGGCGGGTCGCCTCGACGCCGTCGACGCGCGGCATGATCAGGTCCATCAGCACCAGGTCGGGCGGGTTGGCGACGCAGAAATCGACCGCCTGCTCGCCGTCGGCGGCCACCCACAGCACACGGTGCTCGGGCCGGTGCGACACCGCGCGGCGCAGCGCGGCCACCGCGAGCGGCAGGTCGTTGACGATGCCGATGTTCATGCGCTGGCCTCCCCGATCAGGTCGTGGACGGCGTCGAGCAGGGCCTCGTCGTGGAAGCTGCCCTTGGCCAGGTAGTAGTCGGCGCCGGCATCCAGGCCGCGCCGCCGGTCCTCGTCGCGATCCTTGTACGAGACGATCATCACCGGCACCGCCTTGAGCAGCGGATCGCCCTTGATCAGCGTGACCAGCTCGATGCCGTCCATGCGCGGCATGTCGATGTCGGTCACCACCAGGTCGAAGCGCTCGCCGCGGATCGCGTTCCAGCCGTCCATGCCGTCCACCGCGATGGTCACCGCGTAGCCGCGCTTCTCCAGCAGCTTGCGCTCGAGCTCGCGCACCGTCAACGAATCGTCGACCACCAGCACCTGCTTGCGGCGCTGCGCGAGCGCGCCGCCCGCGTCGCGACGGATCTTGGTGAGCTGGCCGCCGCGGATCAGCTTGTCGATCGAGCGCACCAGGTCCTCGACGTCGACGATCAGCACCGGATCGCCGTTCTCGAGCAGGGCGCCGGCGGCGATGTTGCGAATCTTCTGCAGGCGCGCGTCGAGCGGCTGCACCACCAGCATGCGCTCGCCGAGGAAGCGGTCGACCGCCACCCCGTAGGTTTCCGGCTCGGCGCCGATCACCACCACCGCCGTGCTGGGCCCCGCGCCGCCGGGCTCGCCGGCATCGAACAACTGGTGCGCGGTGACCAGGCCGACGCGGCGCTCGTCGAGCGAGAAGTGCTGCTGCCCCTCGAGCACGTCGATGCCGGCGCGATCGATCTCGAGCGCGCGCCGCACGTGCACCAGCGGGAACGCATAGGGCTCGCCGCCGACCTCGACCAGCAGGCTGCGGATCACCGACAGCGTGAGCGGCAGTTGCAGCACGAAGCGCATGCCCTGCCCCGGCTCGTTGAAGATCCGCACCGCGCCGCGCACGCGCTTGACCATCTCGTGCACGGCATCGAGCCCGACGCCGCGGCCCGACACGTCGGTGACCTGCTCGCGCATCGAGAACCCCGGCAGCAGCAGGAATTCCAGCACCTCGGCATCGGTCAGGCGAGCGGCCGTCTCGGCATCGGTCAGGCGCTGCCGCACGATCGCCGCGCGCACCGCCGAGAGGTCGGCGCCCGGCCCGTCGTCGGCCACGCTGATCAGCAGCGAGCCGGCGCTGTGGCGCGCCTCCAGCGTGATGCTCGCCTCGGGCGGCTTGCCGCGCGCCACGCGCAGCTCGGGCGCCTCGACGCCGTGGTCGAGCGCGTTGCGCAGCAGGTGGCCGAGCGGCGCGTCGAGCATGTCGAGCAGGTCGCGATCGACCTGGGTGGATTCGCCGACGATCGAGAAGCGCACCCGCTTGCCCAGCGAACGCGCCAGGTCGCGCACCACGCGCGGATAGGCGCGGGTGGCGTCGCCGAACGGCCGCATCCGGCATTGCAGCGCCTCGTCGTAGAGCTGCTCGGCGATATGGCTGCTGCGCCGCTCGAAGCGGTCGAGCTCGTCGATGCGGGCCGTGAACGCGCGCTGCAGGTCGTTCATCATCTGCCGCACCTCGTTGAGCGCGGCCTCGCGCCCGGGGTCGAGATCGTCGGCCAGGCTTTCGTAGAGCGTGTCGAGCGCGCGCGCCGCGTCGCGCTGCGTGCGCCGGATGCGCAGCATCGAATCGGCGAAGGGCTTGAGCCAGCGCGATTCGACCAGCGATTCGCCCGACAGGCTCAGCAGCCGGTTCAGGCTGTCGGCTCGCACGCGGCGCATCTGGCCGGCGTCGCCGGCGCTGTCGTGGCTGTCGCGCGCGGCCGGCTCGATGCTTGCGGGCGCAACGGCGCCGGCTGGGTTCGCGGCGTCGCCGCGCGCGGCGCCGG
>NZ_VWWK01000266.1:0-6776 GCF_011753035.1 Burkholderia sp. Ax-1720
CCGGCGCGGCTGGCGCTGCCGACCCGCGCGGCACGCCCGGCGGTGCAGCGCTATGCCGGCGCCAGCCTGCCCTTCGCGCTGTCGGCCGAGGCCAGCGCGGCGGTGCGCGAGCTGGGCCAGCGCCATGGCGCGACGGTCTTCATGACCTTGCTGGCGGGCTGGTCGGTCCTGCTCGGCCGCCTGGCCGGGCAGCAGGACGTGGTGATCGGCTCGCCGGTGGCGAACCGCCCGCGCGCGGACCTGGAAGGCCTGATCGGCTTCTTCGTCAATACCCTGGCGCTGCGCGTGAGCTTCGGCGACGGCATGAGCGTGGCCGAGCTGCTCGAGCAGGTCAGGACCACGGCGACTGCCGCCTACTCGCACCAGGAAGTGCCGTTCGAGCAGGTGGTGGAGGCGCTGCAGCCCTCGCGCAGCCTGGCCCACAGCCCGATCTTCCAGGTCATGCTGAGCCTGAACAACACGCCGGCCACCGACCTGGCGCTGCCGGGGCTGGTGCTGGAATCGCTGGACCAGGCGCAGACCACCAGCCAGTTCGACCTGACCCTGTCGCTGGCCGACGACGGCGAGGTGATCGCCGGCGCGCTGATCTATGCCGCCGACCTGTTCGACGCGCCATTCGCCGCCAGCACCGGCGAGCGATTCGCCCAGGTGCTCGCCGAGATGGCGGCCGACCCGGGGCGGCCGATCGGCTCGCTGGTGCCGGAGCTGGTGGCGCCCGCGCCGCGGGACCCGGCGCTCGAGGCCGAGCCGGCCCTGCTTGCCGGGGACGACGAAGCGGACGAGGCCGCGCACGACGGCGACGACACGCCGCGCGGCGAGATCGAGCAGGCCATCGCCGCGCTCTGGCAGCAGTTGCTCTCGCGCGAGCGGGTGGGCCGGCACGATCACTTCTTCGAGCTCGGCGGCATCTCCCTGATGGCGGTGCAGATGGTCTCGCAACTGCGCAAGAAGCTCGGCATGCCGATCGACATGCGCGACCTGTTCCGCAAGCCGACCGTGGCCGGCTTCGCGGCCTCGCTGCGCCGCGACGGCCAGGCCGCGCGTCACCCGAACCTGGTGCCGGTGCGCACCGGCGCCGGCACGCCGCTGTTCCTGGCGCATCCGGTGGGCGGCGGCGTGAAGTACGCGCACGACCTGGCGCCCTGGCTCGACGCCGGCATGCCGGTGTACGGCCTGGCCGCGCCGGGCTTCGGCGAGGGCGAGACGCCGCTGCGCGAGATGGCCGCGCTGGCCGGCGCGCACGTCGCGGCGATCCGCGCGGTCCAGCCGCAAGGGCCCTACCGGATCGCCGGCTGGTCGGCGGGCGGGCTGGTCGCCTACGAGATCGCGCGGCAGTTGCTCGCCGCCGGCGAGCAGGTGCAGTTCCTCGGCCTGATCGATGCGGCGCGGCCGGCAGCCGCCGCCGTCGCGCAGGCCTCGACGCTCGACGAGATCGCCTACCTGCGCGACTGGCTGCCCGAGCAGCTCGACGCGGACCTGCAGCAAGGCTTCGAGCGGCTCGCCGCCGAGCGCGACCTGCCGGCCCTGCTGTCGTTCGCCCAGGCCAACGGGCTGCTGCCGCCGGACATCCCGCGCGAACTCGACGCGGCCCTGCTGTCGCGCTACCTGGCGGTCGCGGCGGCCACCCAGCAGGCGGTGCTCGGCTACCGGCCGGAGCCGCTGCAGGCGCCGGTCACGCTGTTCGCCGCGGCCGGCGAGGCGCGCGAGGACGCCGCGCTCGGCTGGGCGCCGCTGCTCGGCGATCGCCTGCAACGGGTGCCGGTGGCGGGCACGCACATGACGGTGGTGGCCATGCCGCATGTGCAGGCGCTCGGCGCGGCCATCACGCAGGCGCTCGGCGTCGGCGTGGCGGGCGTGGTGGAGTAAGCACGAGCCCTGCCCGCGGCCGCCGCGGGCAGGGCTTCCCGACACCGCATGCCGACCTTGCCGGGACAGGGGACAGGGGACAGGGTCGCGGCCTGCGTCGACTGTCGCGCTTTGCGATGACAGACGCGGCCCGGATTCGATGTTTCAATCCTTCAAGCATCGGGCCGTTCGCGCCAGCGCGCGGGAACGGCCGCGAACGAATCTGCCGATACAGGGACACTCAATGACAGTCCGCAATGACGCCAGCGCCGGTCCGTTGGAATATCCGTGGAGCCTCACGGGCTTTCCCAACTACGAAGCCTCGGAGGAGATCGATTCGCTCGACGCGCGCGACCTCAGCCAGGAGGATTTCCACAAGCACTACGTGATGCAGAACCTGCCCTGCCGGGTACGCGGCGCGGCGGCGCACTGGCCCGCGTTCCGGGAGTGGCGCGATCCGGAGTACTTCAAGCGGGCCGCCAACGACATCCAGGTGGAAGCGCGCCACTATCCCTGCTCGGAGCTGATCGCCTGGGTCAACGAGGACATCCGCCAGAAGCTGATCGACGACATCGGCACCAACATGAAGGGCATGCCCTTCCATGCCTTCCTCGACGAGATGAAGCTCAACGGCGGCCAGCTGGTGCTCGACGCCTGCGAGTTCGACGACAAGTCGCCGCTCGCGGAGCTGCAGCAGGACATCACCGGCTACACCTTCCTGCAGAACGCCGGCAAGCCGCGCGTCAACCCGCTGTACCGCGCCTTCCTGTATCGCGGCTCCTACACCGACTGGCACTTCCATGCCGCCGACGAGACCCTGATGACCCAGGTGGTCGGCGCCAAGGAAGTGCTGATCCTGCCGCCCGACGACGTGTCGTGGCAGGCCCTGCTGCCGGTGATTCGCGAGAACGGTTACCTGTTCGACGTCGACAGCCGGCGCTACGCGGGCTTCTCGAAGCTGCGGCCGTATCGCGTGCTGGTGGAGCCTGGCGATGCGCTCTACATCCCGGTGTTCTGGTGGCACGCGGTGGAATCGGTCGGCACGCAGTTCGGCGTGACGGTGGCCAGGACCTTCGCCTCGCCGCTGCACATCAACGGCGACTGGCAGTATCCGGCGGTCAGGAAGCTCGCCCGCACCTACGCGCTCAGCCCGTTCGCGCCGCTGCTGGTCGGCGCGCTGGCCTATGCGCTGGCGCACAAGGTGCTGAAGCGGATCGGCTTGCGCTCGTCGCGACGCTGAGGTATCCCGAGCATCGCGGCGGCGCGCTCAGGCGGGACGTCCCCGCCTCGACGGGGCGCCCGCCGGCCCGAACCGCGATGCCATGCAGGCCCATGCAGGCGGCGCCGCCCCGGCGGGCGCGCCGCCCGCTGGTTCAGGCCGCCGCCTGCAGCGGCTCGCGCGACATCATCTCCCCCATCGCCACCACGATCTTGCGCGGCCCCTCGAAGGGATCGCGCGCATGCGCGGTCAGCATGTTGTCGAGCATCACCACGTCGCCGCGGCGCCAGTCGAAACGCACCGCGCAAGCCTCGTAGGCCCGGCCGATCAGCGCCATGTCCTCGTCGGCGATCGGCGTGCCGTCGCCGTAGCAGACATTGCGCGGCAGGCACTCGGCACCGACCAGCTCGATCAGGTCCTCGCGCACGCCCGGGCCCAGGCAGTAGGGATGATGCAGCTGCACCTGGTTGAAGAAGGCGCGCTCGCCGGTCGACGGATGACGGATCACGCCCGCGCAGCGCGTGCGCATCTGGAAGGCGTCGTCCTCGAGCCAGCGGAACTCGGTGCCGGCCGCGCGGCAGCGCGCCTCGACCACGGCGCGATCGTCGGTCTTGAAGAACTCGCGCCAGGACAGGTCGAGCTCCTCGGTGAAGGTGCGCACGTACAGCAGCGACTTGCGCTCGATGCGCTCGACCAGCTCGGCCGGCAGCACGCGGATCATCTCGCGGATGTCGACCAGCGGCGTCGCGCCGCCCACCGGCGAGGGCACCTCGCAATAGAACCACTGCTTGCGCGGCCAGCTCTCCAGGTGCGAGCTCTCGTTGTGGAACAGAATCATTTCCTGCTCGGGATACGGGGTCGAGCGGTAGATGTTGCGCCCGCCTTCCTTCTTCGGCAGATCGCCGTAAGTTCCGTGCAAGCCCGGCGAAAGCGCCTCGGCGAAGCGCTCGAAATCCTGCGGGGTGGGCAGCGCGAAGCCGCGGAACAGGATCGCCGCGTGCCGGCACAGCGCCGCGTCGACGGCCTCGCGATGGCGGCTGGCCCAGGCGACCGGATCGTCGTGCGCGCGCGCCGGCTCGAACACCACCGGCAGGCTCGCGCCGTCGCGCAAGGTGGAGATCCGCACGCTGCCGTCGAAGGCGGCCTCGGGGTACAGCGCCGACGCTTCGGAGCCCGTATCGATCGCGTCGAGGTCCGGTGCAAGGGTTTGGGAATTCATCAGCGACTCCTGTCCGGGGCCGGCGGCCCCGCCATGGTCCGGGTGCGCTCGCCATGACGATGCCGCGACGCCGGGAGGGTTGTGGACGCGGCCCTCGCGGCGAAGCACGACAGGAACCGCAGCTTACCTGTCAGGCATTAGAGCATCGGCCCCCGGGCCTGTCTGTACTCCATAGCGGGGACAAAAACGGCGCCCCGCCCCACGTCGCCGGCCGCGGGCGGCGATTGACGCTATCGCGCCACCTGCTATCGTGGTATTTAGTACATTGAATTTTCAGCTGAGAAACAATTCAAATTTTTATACGGATTTACACGCCATGGAAACATGAATCGTTAACCATTCCATGGTCGTCGATTGACGAATCCGGTTGTTTTTATTCCTGTCATCGAATCATAAGAAGATATTTCCGATTGATCATTTTTTCGTTATCCGATCGAATGGATGGGAAAGTTTCCTTCACCGCCAGGCCTTCAAATTCAATCGTCAAGAACAAAATGAAACTGAAAACCAGACCCGTTCTTCGGGTCGCCAATTCAGTATTTACGGCGCTTCGCGTCGATCGACAGTCCGTCGTCTCGACGATGCGACGCCGGGGGAATTGATCGATATTAGGGGAATAAAAGGACCTGCGCAGGGGTTATCGATGAAGCCTGCGCGTTCGAGCGGACCGGACCGATCCGTCGAATCCGGAGCACCCGGGACGGGCTCCAGGCAACCGGCACCACGTGCCGGCATGCGCAACACACGACAGGGCTATCATGCGCGACAGCATCGTGAAACTTGGCAGGGTGATCTCGAACGTGGGGACCACCCGATTCTTTTCAGCCATGCAGCGCTTCATCAGCGGCACGGTCACGATCGACATGATGCACGTCTCGATCTGGCATACCGATCCGCACCTCGGCCGGCTGGTCGGCGCCTCGACCATCCACGGCATGGAACTGCACGACAGCGGCATCGGCCAGCGCCTGCCCGAGACGCTGATCGAGCAGATCCTCGATCCGGACGGCCCGCGGCTGATCCATCTCGCGCCGCGCCTGTTCGACGACGAAAGCGCGGTCACGCCGGCCCATCGCTGCATCATCCTGATGCGGCGCGTGCGCACGCATTTCGTGGTGTTCCTGCAGCGCGAGGCCGAACGCGGCGACTTTCGTCCCGACGAACTGGCCTCGCTCGGCGAGCTCTCGCAGGCGCTGCTGCCGCTGGTCGAGCAGCATGCCTCGATGCAGCAGCCCGCCACCGCGAGCGACGACGACGAGTTCTTCGCGCCGCCGGCCGGCGAGGCGAGCGCGGCCTTGCCCGACAGCGCCGCCGACACGCTCTCGCAGCGCTTTCGCGAACGCCTCGAGCAGCAGAACATCACGCTGTCCTCGCGCGAGCAGCAGGTCTGCATCCTGATCCTGTCGGGCTATACCCTGCCCGCGATCTGCGACGAGCTGGACCTGCGCGCCAGCACCATCGAAACCTACCTGAAGCGCGCCCGCATCAAGCTCGGCCTGAGCGGACGGCACGGCCTGTCGCGCTGGATGATCGAATGAATGCCTGAAGGCGGCGTGCCGCTCAGGCCGGCTCGCGGCTGGCGCGGGCGGCCTGGGCGACGCCCGCCTCGCGCACCACCTCGCGTCCCACCTCGCCGCTCGCCTGGGCCGGCGCCTCGTGCCGCGAGGCCGGGGACGACGACGAGGGCCGCGGCGGCCGATGCAGCAGCCGCCCCAGGCGCGCCTGCCCGCGGTCGAGCAGCATGAAGGCGACCGGCACCAGCAGCAGGCTCAGCAGGGTCGAGCTGACCAGCCCGCCGATCACGGTCACCGCCATCGAGGAACGGAACGCGTCGCCGCGCATGTCGAGCGCGAGCGGCAGCAGGCCCGCCATCATCGCCAGCGTGGTCATCACGATCGGCCGCGCGCGCTTGCGGCAGGCATCGACGATCGCCTCGGCGCGCGAGATGTCCGAGCCGCGCCGGGCGATCTGCACATGCTCCACCAGCAGGATCGCGTTCTTGGTGCTGAGCCCCATCAGCATCAGCACCCCCACCAGCGAAGCCAGCGACAGCCCCAGCCCCGGCAGCAGCGCGAGCGCGGCCGCCGCGCCGCCCAGCGAGAGCGGCAGCGCCACCAGCACGGTGGCCGGCAGCACGAAGCCGCCGAACAGCAGCACCAGGATCGCGTAGATGCAGATCAGGCCGAACAGCATCGCCTGGTAGAAACCGCCGAACAGCTCGGCCAGCGATTGGGCGTCGTTGCCGAGCCCGCGGTGCACGCCGGCCGGCAGCCGCTGCAGGGCCGGCAGCGTGTCGAGCTGGGCCGCCACCTGGTCGAGCGGGCGGCCGTTGAGCGCCACGTCCAGCGTCACCACGCGCTCGCCGTCGCGGCGCTCGATGCGCCCCGCCTCGCTGGCGCGCAGCACGCGCGCCACGCTGGCCAGCGGCAGCTCGCCGTTCGCGCCGGGGATCGACAGCCCGGCCAGCAGGCTCGCGGCATCGGCGCCGCCGGG
>NZ_VWWK01000267.1:0-6820 GCF_011753035.1 Burkholderia sp. Ax-1720
CGCCTCGGCGTAACGCAGCCCCGCCAGCCAGCCCGCGTCGCGCAAGGCCGCCGCGACGGTACGCAAGGCCCGCGGCAGTGCCTCGCCCGACGCCGTGCTGGCCTCGGCGAGCGTCGCCTCCGCCAGCAGCACGGCGCCGCCACGCGGATTCGGCAAGGCGTCGGGGATCGGTATTACGGTCGGGGACGTCGTCATGGGCACGCAACCGTCGACGCGGAGAGCTCGAACGCCGCGCGGCCGGACCGCGTGACGGGCCGGCGCGCCGGCGCCGCGTCGGACGCGCCGGCTGGCGGCCTCGGGACGTGCCGCGGAAACCCGCTCAGATCTCGCTCAGATCTGCACCATCTCGAAGTCTTCCTTGCGAGCGCCGCATTCCGGACAAGTCCAGTTGATCGGCACATCTTCCCAGCGCGTACCGGGGGCGATGCCCTCGTCGGGCAAGCCCGCCTCTTCGTCGTAGATCCAGCCGCAGATCAGGCACATCCAGCTTTTGTATTCCATCGTTTGCCGCGCAGGGGAAAAAACCATTGTTTGGGGAGACGTGATGGTAACGTGCGGACGGCCGCCCTGCCTAGCACCGCGGCTCTAGCCGGGACTGCGACGTTCTGTCCAGCGGTTTGTCCGGATTCTTGTCCGGGCGCTTGCTCGGAATCGATCGCCGGCGCATCGCCATGGCCAGGCACGCCATCACCGCTCACAGCGATCTTCCCGCCGCCGCTGTGGAGATCCCCGATCCGCACCCGATTGAACTGCCGCGCGGCACGATCGCCGCGATCCTTGCACGGATGCGCGCGCAAGCGTCTCGATCCGCCGCAAACGCCCGCCACACATTGCATTGCGTTAAAAAAACCACTTCACGCACAGGTTTCCAACGCATAATGACCGGCAAGGCGCACCCACGTGGTGCGCCGCCCGATCGTTCTTCTCTTTCCCCGATTTTTCATGTCCAGCAACGCCCCTCCGATCGTTCTCACCTTCGGTCTGTCCGATCCCACCGGCGGCTCCGGCCTGCAGGCGGACCTGCTGACGCTGGCGAGCATGGGTTGTCACGGCGCCACGGTCCTGACCGGCTACACGGTTCGCGATTCGGCGTCCTGCGATGAAGTGACCGGTCTCGACCCGGACACGGTGGTCGCGCAAGCGCGGATGCTGCTCGAGGACATGCCGGTGGCCGCCTTCAAGATCGGCGCCACCGCGCGCGCCGAGGTGGTCAGCGCGATCGCCGAGGTGGTCGCCGACTACGACGGCGTGCCGCTGGTGCTGGCTCCCGACTTCACGCTCGACGACGAGCACGTGCTGGCCGCTGACGACCTGCGCGAATCGATCGCCGACCTGCTCGCGCCGCAGACCACGCTGCTGGTGGCCGACCACGCCACCCTGATCGCGCTGGCCCAGCCCGACGGCGACGCCGAGGCGCCGAATCTCGACACGGCGATCGCCCACCTGCTCTCGCAAGGTTGCGAATACATCCTCGCCACCGAAACCGGCACGCACCGGCTGGTCAATACGCTGTACGGCGAGGAAGGGCAGATCCGCCAGGATCTCTGGGAACGCACGCCGCACCGGCTGATGGGCGTGACCGACACGCTCGGCACGGCGATCGCGGCGCTGCTCGCGAACGGGCAGGAGCCGCCCGAGGCGGTGCGCGAGGCGCAGGAATATCTCTACCAGGCCGCGCGCGATGCGTTCCGGCCCGGCATGGGTGCCTGGGTGCCCGACCGCTTCTTCTGGGCACGCAGCAACGAGGAAGCCGCGCAGGCCCAGCCCGCCGCGCCGGCCGCGCCGCCGTTCGGCGCCTCGCGGCACTGAGGCCCACGGCGGGCCGGCCCCGCCCGGGCACCGCAAGCCGCCGACCCCAGCCGTAAACGACAAAAAACCCGCATCGCTGCGGGTTTTTTGTTTTGCAGGACCGGGCGCGCATCGCTGCGCGCCCGTCGATGCGATCGACCGAAGTCGATTACATGTCCATGCCCATGCCGCCCATGCCGCCGGGCATGCCGCCGGGCATCGGAGCATCTTCCTTCGGCAGCTCGGCAACCGCTGCGTCCGTCGTCAGCAGCAGGCCGGCCACCGAAGCGGCGTTCTGCAGCGCGGTGCGCGTGACCTTGGTCGGATCGACCACGCCAGCCTCGACCATGTCGACGTACTCGCCCGTTGCGGCGTTGTAGCCATAGTTGCCCGAACCGGCGGCAACCGCGGCGACCACGACGCTGGCTTCTTCGCCGCCGTTCGTGACGATCTGGCGCAGCGGCTCTTCCATGGCGCGCAGCACGATCTTGATACCGGCGTTCTGGTCGGCGTTGGCGCCGGTCAGAGCGGCGATGGCGGTGCGAGCGCGGATCAGCGCGACGCCGCCACCGGCCACGATGCCTTCTTCCACAGCTGCGCGCGTGGCGTGCAGTGCGTCTTCGACACGTGCCTTCTTTTCCTTCATTTCGACTTCGGTCGCGGCACCGACCTTGATCACGGCCACGCCGCCTGCCAGCTTGGCAACGCGCTCTTGCAGCTTCTCGCGATCGTAATCCGAGGTGGCTTCCTCGATCTGGGCGCGCACTTGCTTGACGCGTGCCTCGATGTTCACGGCTTCGCCGGCGCCATCGATGATCGTGGTGTTTTCCTTGCCCACTTCGATGCGCTTGGCCTGGCCCAGCTCGGCCAGCGTGGCCTTCTCGAGCGTCAGGCCGGTTTCTTCCGCAACCACTTGACCGCCGGTCAGGATCGCGATGTCTTCCAGCATCGCCTTGCGACGGTCGCCGAAGCCCGGAGCCTTGACGGCGACGGTCTTCAGGATGCCGCGGATGTTGTTGACCACCAGGGTGGCCAGCGCTTCGCCTTCGACGTCCTCGGCGATGATCAGCAGCGGACGGCCGGCCTTCGCGACTTGTTCCAGGACCGGCAGCAGGTCACGGATGTTCGACACCTTCTTGTCGTGCAGCAGCACGAACGGGTTGTCGAGGACGGCGACTTGCTTGTCCGGGTTGTTGATGAAGTACGGCGACAGGTAGCCGCGGTCGAATTGCATGCCTTCGACGACGTCGAGCTCGTCGGCCAGCGACTTGCCGTCTTCGACGGTGATCACGCCTTCCTTGCCGACCTTGTCCATCGCTTCAGCGATGCGATCGCCGATCGACGAATCGCTGTTCGCCGAGATCGAGCCGACTTGCGCGATTTCCTTGTTGGTGGTGCAGGGCTTGCTGATCTTCTTCAGCTCTTCCACCGCAGCGGCGACGGCCTTGTCGATGCCGCGCTTCAGGTCCATCGGGTTCATGCCCGATGCGACGTACTTCATGCCTTCGCGAACGATCGATTGCGCGAGGACGGTTGCCGTCGTCGTGCCGTCGCCGGCGTTGTCGCTGGTCTTGGAAGCGACTTCCTTGACCATCTGCGCGCCCATGTTCTGGAGCTTGTCCTTCAGCTCGATTTCCTTGGCGACCGACACGCCGTCCTTGGTCACCGTCGGGCCACCGAACGAGCGCTCGAGGACCACGTTGCGGCCCTTCGGACCCAGCGTGACCTTCACTGCATTGGCGAGAATGTTCACGCCTTCAACCATCTTCGAGCGGGCGGAATCGCCGAACACGACGTCTTTAGCTGCCATCTTCTAACTCCTTGGATTCTGGAATGGATTCGCTGGGAAGCGTTACGCGGGCTTACGCCGCGTTGACCACGGCCATGATGTCTTCTTCGCGCATCACGAGCAGTTCCTGGCCGTCGACCTTGACGGACTGGCCAGCGTACTTGCCGAACAGGACGCGATCGCCAACCTTCACGTCGAGCGCGATCGGAGCGCCCTTGTCGTCGCGCTTGCCCGGGCCGATCGCCAGCACTTCGCCTTGATCCGGCTTTTCAGCGGCGGCTTCGGGGATCACGATGCCCGATGCCGTCTTGGTTTCCTGATCCAGGCGCTTGACGATCACGCGATCGTGCAAAGGACGAAGGTTCATGTTCACTCCTCTCTTTCTTGAATGGGACTGAAGTACACAAGGATGCCGACAGGCTGTCGCCCACCGGCGAATTGTTAGCACTCTCGTGCAGCGAGTGCTAATTATATGGACGAGGTTTGACAAATTCAAGAACGGGGGAGCGAGGTTTTTTTATGCAAATATTTAACGATGCGGAGAATATTTTTCCCGCATCGATCGCGCCCCATTGAGAGGAGGCATGACGGGCGCCGATTACGGCGCTGCGTGGTGCTGCGCGGCACGGCTATCGCCGGCGGCCGCCGGCAGGGAAATCGCATCCGTTCGAGGAAGCGAAGTTGGCGGGCCGGCCAGAAGCCCGTCGGTTTCGAGTCGAGCCGACCGGCCGGCCGCGCGCTCAGTGCGCTTCGTACACGCTCAGCTTGCTGTCCACCGACTGCACACCCGGCACCTTGGCGGCGATGTCCTGCGCGATCTGGTCCTGCGACGGGTCCATGATCATGCCGGCGAGGATCACCTTGCCGGTACGCGCCTTCGAGAACACCACGATCTCGGTGTCGTTCAGGTCGCTCGACTTGTCGAAGGCCTGGCGCACCTTCTTCGCCAGCGCGTGATTGGCGGCCTTCTCGGCCTTCATCTCGGCGCGGATCTGCTGGCGCGTCGGCGTCGTGGCGTCGCCGGACTGGGCGAAGGCGGTCGAGGAGATCATCAGTACGGCAACGGCGCCGGCGAGGATCGGTTTGCTGAGGGTCATGGCAATCACCTGTGAATGGACCTGCGGTGGGTTGTAATGGCGTGGTACGTCGCGCGAAGGGCCCATCGAGGCCGATTCGCGCTGGTAGACAGCATAGGGCGCCGCCCGTCCCCGCTCCATCGAACCTTCGGTGCCCCGCGCCCATACGAACGGCCATGGCAATACCTACCTTCGGATAGCCCGGCCGCGAACCGCCCGGCTTTTGTATCGCAACGTATCCGGCGCGGGCGCCAGACACATGGCCATACAGAAAACGCGCCTCGCCGGCACAAGCCGGATACGTCGGCGCGCTCCAATACCGTCATCGATCGCGCGGCATGCGCCGCCGCTCGCCCTACGGACTCGATCATGACGGAACCCAAGCTCTCCCCGGCCTTCCCCGCCGGCCCAATCAGCAGCGAGATCGCCCGCGACTGTCTGTTTACGCGCACACGGCAACTCTCCCGCTTCCTGACCGCGATCTACGACGACGCGTTCCGGCCGTTCGGCATCAACGCGCCGCAGTTCTCGCTGCTGGTGCTGATCGTCGATCTCGGCCCGCTCACGCGCTCCGACCTGGGTCGCAGCAACCAGCACGACCGCTCGACGCTGACCCGCAACCTGCAGCCGCTGATCGCGCAGGGCTGGGTGGAGGAAGCGCGCGAGGCGGGCGACCGCCGCATCCGCCTGCTGTCGCTGACCGAGCGCGGCAACGCGCTGCTGCGCGAGGCCGCCTCGGCCTGGCAAGCGGCGCAAGCGCGCGCCAAGGCGCAGCTCGGCGAGCACGGCGCCCGCGCGCTGATGGAGCTCGCGGGCACGCTGCCGCGTCGCGCGGGTTGAGCACGTCGCCGTGCCCGGTCGAGATGCTCGATCGATAGGGAGACCGAAACGTCATTCGCTCGCGACTGGCTGAATAGATCGGTCGTGACACGACACCGGCGAACCGTCGGCCAGGCTCACCACATGGCCGGCATCAGCCCAGCAGTTCGAGCAGCGCGCGCGCCTGCGCGGCGAGTTCGTCCTCGCCCGCCATCGGCCGGAACGCAAAGGCGGTGGCGCTCGCGATCTGGCGGAACGCCGCATGGCTGCTGCGCGTGTAGGCGGGATCGTAATGCTGGTCGATCAGCGACTCGAACAGCTCGCCGCGCGCGCCGACCTCGGCCAGCGCCTGCCAGTCGCGGATCCGCGCATGGCCGTGCAGTTCGGTCAGGCGCGCGAGCTGCTGCCGGAACGCCAGCGGATCGTCGAACAGATGGCCGTAGTCGCGCAGCAACAGGGCCACGCGATCCTCGCGCGCGGTCTCGACGGCGACGCAGCGCGCCGCGTGCATGCCGGCCAGTACCGGATCCGGCAAGGTGATGCGCCCGATGCGGCGGCTCTCGGCCTCGACGAACACCGGCCGGGCCGGATCGAAGCCGCGCAGCGCCAGCACCAGCGAGGTATCGAAACCCTTCTGGGTGGGCTGCTCGGCGCCCGGCAAGGCGCCCAGCAGCGAGCCGCGATGCACGGCCAGGCCCTCGAGATCGAGCACCTGCGCGCCGGCCCTGGCCAGCGCACCGAGCAGATGCGTCTTGCCGCTGCCGGTGCGCCCCGTCAGCACGATGTAGCGCAGCCGCGCCGGCAGTTCGTCGAGCTCGTCCACCACCCAGCGGCGATAGGCCTTGTAGCCGCCGTCGAGCTGCCGCGCGCGCCAGCCGATCAGGTTGAACCAGGACGTCATCGAGCCCGAGCGCTTGCCGCCGCGCCAGCAGTAGATCAGCGGGCGCCAGTTGATCGGCCGGTCGGCGAAGGTGGTTTCCAGGTGCGCGGCGATGTTGCGCGCCACCCAGGCCGCGCCGACCCGCGTCGCCTCGTAGGGCGAGACCTGCTTGTACATGGTGCCGATGATCACGCGCTCGTCGTTGCTCAGCACGGGGGCGTTCAGCGCGCCGGGAATATGGTCCTCCGCGTACTCGAGCGGCGTGCGCACGTCGATGATCTCGTCGAACTCGTCGACGCGGGACAGCGGAACAAGGAAGGGATTCACGGCGGACAGGCGCGCGCGGCGCTTCACCAGCACGTGGGTGGCGCCGGTGCTGCCCGCCCCTTCCTTGCGCGAGCCCTTCTCGACCGGCTCGAGGAACACCGAGACGGTGGCCAGCCCGTCGGTGAAGACGGCCTGGTCGAC
>NZ_VWWK01000268.1:0-6800 GCF_011753035.1 Burkholderia sp. Ax-1720
GGCCGCGCCGGGCGGTTTCGCCAGCGGGTTCGCGGCCGCGCTGACGGTGGCGGGATGCCTGGCGATCGCGGTGGCGGCCCTGGTCTGGGTGCTCGCGGCGCGCGGGCGGCGCGCCGGGCAGCCGGCTTCGATGGTGCCTCGCTGAGGCGGGCGGTCAAGGATCGAGGTCACGCCCTGGTGAGGGTGTTTTGCCTCCGGGCATCGCGGGTCGGTGGCGACTGCGATGGGCCGGAGGTCTTTTTATTCTCGGATCGCGGCTGCCGGCGAGCGGATTTCGAAGGGCTTTCGGCAATGGGCCGTGACGGGCGGCCGATCGACAGAAGCACGCCGATCCCCGACAATACGCGCCTTCCCACGCGCGCCGGCCCGGCCCAGGCAGATGAAACTCGACAAGTGGATCCTCGCGGTATCGTTCGGCTGCCTCGCGCAGGCGGCCTCGGCGGCCGGCTACGGTTTCTCGATCAACAACACCGCCAGCCTGCCGGAATGTCCCGGCCTCGACCGCTTCACGCCGACCCACAACGTCGGCGAGATGATGACGGAGCTGCGTGCCATCCCGCACGACGTCGAGGATGCCAACCCGGCCACGCAGAGCGTGTGCACGCCGCATTACGGCAGCTACCTGCAGATGTCGCGAACCGGCCCGAGCTGCCGCATCTTCGACGGCGAGGCGCTCGGCGTGGCGCTGTTCGGGATGGAGGATTCGCAGGTCAAGAGCCTGATGGGCAACGGCGCGCTGCTGTACTTCCTGTCCGACGCAGGCGACGCTGCCCAGCGCGTCGCCAGGCGGCTGCGCGCCGACGGCTTCGCGCGCCTGCCCGACGCCGACTACGCCGGCCTGATCGGCCGCAAGCGTTCGCCCGACGAGCAGCTCGACATCTATCGCCGCGGCGACCTGCTGGTCACGCTCACGCGCGATGCCAAGCAGCATCGCTTCTCGGCGATGATCTCCGATCGCTCGATGCTGAAGATCGTCAATCGCGACGAGACCGCCTGCGCGAAGCCGTGAAGGCGGCGCGGCGATGCGTGAGCCGCGCCCTCAACTGCTGATCTGCAGGCAACCATCGATCACCGCGATCCTGCCGCCGCTGCCCGAGATCGCCACCGTCGCGTGGCGGAACGGATGCTCGGGCGCGTCGGTGGGGCGCCAGGCATGGCGGCGCAGCAATTCCAGGTAGCCGCCGCGGATCAGGAAGCCGTCGCATTTCTCGACATAGGCCTCGCGCCGCATCCGGTAGGTGGCCGGCAGGTCGAACCACGCCACGCCGGGCAGGTCGTGGTGCACCAGGTGGTAGTTGTTGTTGAGATAGAGCAGGCGCATCGCGAAGCCGGCCTCGTTGATCGCGATGCGCGCCTTCGGATGAGCCGCCGCGCGATGCTCGTAGAGCGATCGGATCATCGCCACCGACAGCGCGGGCCAACTGACGGCGAGCAGGTAGTACCACCAGGGCATGCCGGTGGCCCATTGCACCCAGGCCAGCAGCAGCGCCACGCAGGCGCCGTGGGTCGCCCACATCCGGATCGTGCCGCGCTCGCCGCGACGGACCTTGGCGAACTCCCTGGCCAGCATGGTGCCGACGCTCATCGGCGGCCCCACCACCAGCCGGCCGAGAAAGGTCTTGCGCAGCACCCACAGCGCCTTGAGCCAGCGCGGCAGCCCGGCCCACTGGCCGCGCGGCACGTAGTTGCCTTCCGGGTCGACGCCGGGCACGGTCAGGTCGTCGTCGCGGTGATGGGCGAGATGGGCCTCGCGATAGAGCGTGTAGGGATACCAGATCGCCAGCGCCGGATAGCCGAGCAGGCGGTTGAGCCATTCGTGCCGCGTCGGGTGGCCGTGCAGCAGCTCGTGCTGCAGCGACATGTGCCAGGCGGCGATCAGGATCAGCAGCGGCGTGGCGAGGGCGACCGACAAGGTGCCGGCGCGCAGCAGCAGCATCACGGCGAGCCAGCCGCCATAGACGGCGACGATCAGCAGCCAGGTGGGCCATTCGCTGCGCGCCGTGAAGCGCGCGCCGAGCCGGCCGATGGCATTGGCGTGGTCTACATCGAAGTATTCGGCCATGTCGTGACGAGATGGTGGAACGGGCGGCGGCCGCGACGCGGCACGCCGGCTTGGATCACGACACGCCGCTCGCCGGCGCCCGAACTCATTTGACGAAGCCCTTGGCCTTCAGGTACTGCGCGGCCACGCCCGCGGCCGGCTCGCCGTTGAGCTGGATCCGGTTGTTGAGCGTCTGCAGCGTCTTCAGGTCGAGGCTGGCGAACACCGGCTTGAGGATGCCGTCGATCTCGGGATGCGCCTTCAGCACCGCCTCGCGGATCACCGGCGTGGGCGCGTAGACGGGCTGCACCTTCCTGTCGTCGTCGAGCACCACCAGGCCGGCCGATTCGATCGCGCCGTCGGTGCTGTAGACCATCGCCGCGTTCACGCCGTCGGTCTGGCTGGCCGCGGTCTTGATGGTGACGGCGGTGTCGCCGCCGGAAAGCACCAGCAACTGGTCCGGCTTGAGCCTGAAGCCGTAGGTCTTCTCGAAGGCGGGCAGGGCCGAGGCGCTGTTCACGAACTCCGCCGAGGCGACCAGCTTGACCTTGCCGCCGGCCGTCACCCACTTGCCGAAGTCGCTGAAGCTGCGAAGGTGGTTGGCCTTCGCGAGCCCGGCCAGCAGCGCCACGCCCCAGGTATTGCTGGCCGGCGCCGGCGTGAGCCAGACCAGGTGGTTGGCCTGGTAGTCGAGCTGCCGGGCGGCGGCGTAGCCGCGGGCGGCATCGCGCCAGAGCGGGTCGTCGGCCTTGTTGAAGAAGAACGCGGCGTTGCCGGTGTACTCGGGATAGATGTCGATCTCGCCGGTGGTCAGCGCCTTGCGCACGATCGGCGTGGTGCCCAGCGAGATCTTGTCGGTCACCGCCAGGCCGTGCGCCTTCAGCGACTGCGCGATCAACTGGCCGAGCAGGCTGCCCTCGGTGTCGATCTTCGAGGACACCACGATCGGCGCGGCGGCCTGCGCGGGCAGGGCGGGGCCGAAGGCGGCGAGGGCCAGCAGGGAGAAGGCGGCGAGGCGCAGCGTGGGGGATGGGTTCATCTTGGTTTCGGATTCCTTCTCAATGCCCGATGATCGGCCGCGCCTGTCGAGCGGCGCGGTCCGCGGTGATCACGACGAAATGGGAACTCTAGCGAATCGCCGCCATGCGGCCAATCAACGGATTCGCATTTGCTTATCACGGGCCCGGAGATTGGAAAGGCCGCATTTCGCTGGCGGCATGCCTTACCCGGCTGAGGCCCGCCGGGCCGGCATCGACGAGGAAACCGGCGGCGCGTCCAGCGGCAGAACCGGAAAACCAATCCGGAATTCCTTGGTTGCCACGATGCCAAGGCATCCTTATAGTCGGCCGTCCGTCGACACGACCTTCAATCCACTCCAACAACGGGTCATCCACCATGAAGAGAATCCTGCTCGCGCTGCCGCTGGCCGCGGCCGCCGGCGCGCATGCGCAAAGCAGCATCACGCTCTACGGCATCGTCGAGGACGGTGTCGACTTCGTCAGCAACGTGCAGGGCCACCACCTGCAGCAGCTCGCCTCGGGCGTGACGGCCGGCAGTCGCTGGGGCGTGCGCGGCGGCGAGGACCTGGGCGGCGGCACCTCGGCGATCTTCCGCCTGGAAAGCGGCTTCGACATCAACTCGGGGCGGCTGGGCAGCGGGCTCGGTTTCTCGCGCAATGCCTACGTGGGCTTGAGCAACACCCGCTACGGCACGCTCACGCTGGGCCGGCAATGGGATTCGATCGTCGACTTCGTCGAGCCCTTCACGCTGAACGGCAACGTCGGGGGCTATTATTTCGCTCACCCGAACGACATGGACAACACCGATAACGGCTTCCCGATCGCGAACGCCGTCAAGTACCGCAGCCCGACCCTGGCCGGCTTCACCTTCGGCGGGCTCTATGCGTTCGGCGGCCAGCCGGGGCGCTTCTCCGACAACGCCACCTTCAGCGTCGGCGCCAGCTACGCGGGCGGCCCGTTCGGCTTCGGCGTGGGCTACCTGCGCATCAACAATCCCGGCGTCTCGACCCAGGGCTACCAGAACTATCCCGGCTTCACCAACGCGATCTACGGCGACTACCTGAACGCGGCGCGCGCGCAGAAGGTGTTCGGGGTGGGCGCGTCCTACCAGGTGCTGCCGATCGTCAAGCTGCTGGTGGACTTCACCAACACCAACTTCCAGCAGGGCAGCGCCGGCCACGATGCCACCTTCCAGAACTACGAGATCTCGACCATCGTCACGCCCACCCCGGCGCTGACGCTGTCGGCCGGCTACACCTACACCACGGGCCGCGACCACGCCACCGACGGCGTGCCGAAATACAAGCAGTTCAACCTGAGCGCAGAATATGCGCTGTCCAAGCGCACCACGGTCTATGTGATGGGCGCCTACCAGAAGGCGGCGGGCGACGCGGCGGTGGCGCAGATCGCCGGCTTCAATCCCTCGTCGAACCAGAAGCAGGCGGTGGGGCGCGCGGGCATCCGCCATGTCTTCTGATCTCGGGAGTGCAAACGCATGAGCCAGTGGGTCGCCGGGTTGCCGATGTACAACGTCACGCCGCGCCTGGGCGCGGCCTGGCGCGCGTTGCTGGCCGACACGCTGGCGGCCTTCGCGCGCGCGGGTGGCCCGCGCGGGGTCGAACTGCTCGGCGAGCCCTTCGGCGAGTTGCTGCCGCTGTGGCGCCGCGAGGACCTGCTGCTGTCGCAGACCTGCGGTTATCCGTTCCGCATGCTCGGGCTCGATGCGCTGACGCATCTGGTGGCGACGCCGGTGTTCGACGTCGAGGGCTGCGAGGGCGCGCGTTATTCGAGCTGGCTGGTGGTGTCGGCCGCCGCGCATGCCGGCGGCGCGACCACGCTGGCCGGTTGCCGCGGCCTGCGCGCCGCCTATAACGGCGAGGATTCGCACAGCGGCATGAATGCATTTCGTCATGCCGTCGCGCCGCTCGCGCGCGGCGGGCGTTTCTTCGCCTCGGCCACCGCCTTCGGGTCGCATCGCAAGGTGCTGGAGGCGCTGGCCGCGGGCCAGGCCGATTGCGCGGCGATCGATTGCGTGACGTTTGCCTGCCTGCGCGACGCGCTGCCCGAGCGGCTCGATGCGATCCGCGTGATCGGCGTCACCGCGAGCGCGCCGGGCCTGCCGCTGATCGCCTCGCGCCGGCTCGACGAGGAGCAGGTCGCGAAGCTGCGCGAGGCGCTCGATACGGCGCTCGCGGCGGACCCGGCCCGCGCGCACGAGCTGCGTCTGCTGCGCTTCGAACGGCTCGCGCCCGCCGATTACGAGACCATCGCGCGCTTCGCCGAGGAGGCGACAGCGCTCGGTTACCCGGTGCTGGCCTGAAGCGGCACAGGCGCGCGCGTTCGGTGGTTTTCCACAGCGTTTGCCGGCTGGCGCCGGCATGTGCCGACGAGTTTGCTGTCATCGTCGGCTTGTCCACAGTCGCGCGCCCTTGTCTTGCTGTGCGCTCGCGCTTCCATCGTCGCTTGATCCGCCGACAAAAAAACCGCCACGACGAGACGACTCGCGGCGGCGGCCAAGGGAACTGCCAGGACGTGTCGCTATCGCGGGGCGCCTCAGCCCGGCCGCTTGAACTCGGGCAGGCCGTGGTCCTCGCGGATCATCTGCACCAGCTGCACCAGGCTCGCCGACAGTTGCCGGCGGCTCGGGTAGTACATCACGAAGGGCTCGACAGGCGGCGCCCAGTCGGACATCACCAGCAGCAGCCGGCCGCTCTCGAGATGGCGCGAGATGCGCTGCTTCAGGCAGTAGGCGATGCCCACGCTCGCCAGCGCGGCTTCCACCACCGCATCGGTCTCGTTGAGGATCACGCGGCCCGGCACGTCGATCCGGCAGGCCCGCTTGCCGGTGCCGAGCTCCCATTGATAGAGCGACTCGTCGCCGAGCCGCATGCGGATGCAGGAATGGGCGAGCAGTTCGGTGGGCTCGCGCGGCGTGCCGTGCAGGCGCAGGTAGTCGGGCGAGGCGGCCAGCACCCATTCGAGATCGGGCGTGAGCGGAATCCCCACCATGTCCTGCGGCACGCTGCGGCCGTAGCGGATGCCGGCGTCGAAGCCGCCCTTGACGATGTCGACCATGCCGTCGTCGACCACCACCTCGATCTGCGACTTCGGAAAGCGGTTCAGGTAGCGGCCCAGGATCGGGCTGATCAGCAGTTGCGAGGCGTCGCGCGGCACGTTCAGGCGGATCAGGCCCGAAGGCGTATTGCGGAACTGGGACAGTTCGGCCAGCGCGCCCTCGATATGCTCGAAGCCGAGATCGAGGCCGCGCACCAGCGCGGCACCGGCATCGGTCGGCGAGATCGCGCGCGTGGTGCGGTTCAGCAGCTTCACGCCGAGCTTCTCCTCCAGGCCGCGCAGCGCGTGGCTCAGGGCGGAGGCGGTCACGCCCAGTTCCGCGGCGGCAAGCCGGAAACTCTTGCGGCGGCAGATCACGCTGAACGCATTCAGCGTGGCCAGGTCGTTGCGGCTATAGGTGGGCACGGTGGTGTCCTCGGGGACGGACGGTTGCGCGCGTTGCCGCGCGCTTGCCCGTCAGATTCTTGAGGGCCGCTCATCGGAAGTCAATCGCGACGAGCGGTGGAATGCGCATGGCCGTCGCCCGCCTCGCACGCCGCGGCGACGGCCGTGGCCATGCCCAGGTGGCGTGCACCGACTTCGGCGTGGCCGGCCGCGCGGCGCTGGTTGATCGCCGCCGCGCGCGGGTCGGGACGCGGCGGGCGTGCCGGCGCCGGATCGCCGTG
>NZ_VWWK01000269.1:0-6660 GCF_011753035.1 Burkholderia sp. Ax-1720
GGCCGGCTGCACGGCGCCGCCTGCCGGCGGGATCAGGGTGGTGCGCACCGTCACGCCGCTGGTGTCGACGCGCGTGACGGTGGCGGGCCCGGCGTTGTCGGCGAAGGCGGCGCCCGATCCGGCGAGCGCCGCGCCGAGCGCCAGCAGGGACAGCGAGGAAAGCGCGGCCGGCAGCAGGCGCCGGCGGTACGCGGAGGTCGTCATGACGTCAGGCCCCTCCGACGAAGGCTTCGCGGAACGTGTCGATCGCCACGCGCAGCGACAGTTGCGGTTGTTCGAGGTAGCTGATGAGCTTGCTGGTCGCGGGATCGTGTTGCGCATGGGCGTCGACCCATTCCGGATCGTCGATGTCGATGTTGTGTTGCGAGTAGGTTTGCGGGTCGACCACGCTGTGCAGCGTGCGTGCCGAGGCGCCGTTGAAGCCGATGATCAGCCGTTCGCGCTCGGCGATGCTGCCGATGAAGATCGCCAGCTCGAAATCGGCCTGCGAGACGAAGGGCGAGATCAGCTCCATCCAGAACGCGGCCACCAGGCTGCGGTAGAACGGGTCGACCGGCAGCGGCAGGGTCAGCCCGCGCTCGATGTGCGAGGAGCCGCTCTGCATCACCGGGCGCAGCAGCGAACCCAGCGCCAGCATCGCGCCGCGCAGCTTCACCGGGTGGCCGCTGGCCAGCAGCATCTGCTCCAGGCCGAACAGCGACTGGTGCTCGACGAAATCGTTGAAGGTGCCGTCGTGGCCGGGGCCGCCGGTGTCGATCGGCACGGTGGCGTCGCCCAGCGCCTGCAGCGCGCCGGCCGGCTCCTCCTTGCCGAGCAGCGGGCGCATCAGCGAGGCGGCGCGCTGCCAGAGCCGCGCGAAGGCCAGCGGGCTGCGCGCGATGAAGTTCAGCGGGCGGTCGACCTCCAGCGCGGTGGCGGCGAGGAACGGGAAGCGCCGGTTCGAGGCGTCGTGGCTGGCCACCATGTGGCCGGCGATCGCGAGCTTGCTGCGCGAGCCGATGAAGGCGAAGTGCATCGGCCGCGCGTTCTCGTAGACGATCTTCCAGCGCGGGTCGTCGGCCAGCAGCTCCATGGCCTGCGCGATCCAGCGGTCGAGCGTCTGCAGCAGCTGCGGGTTGTGCGGGCTCTTCACGAAGTCGCCGCGCGACGGGATCTTGCCGAAGTAGGCGATCTGCGCCTGGACCGTTTGCGTCATTGCGCCCCCTGTGCATTCGATGCGTTGGCGGCCGCGCCGTTGGCGGCCGTTGCGACGCCGGACGTGCCGGCAGGTGCCTGGGCCGTCGCGTTGACGGCGCCGCTCGCGCTGGTGTTCGCCACCGACGAGGGCAGGTGCAGGCCGCGCAGGCTCTGCTGCTGCGGCGCGTCGCCGCCAGCGCTGCCACCGCCGCCGCCCGAGGGCTGCGAGGTGCTGATGATGCGCATCGTCACCGCCACGTTGACGTTGCCCTGCGTCCAGGCCAGGTCGAAGGTGCCGTCCGGGCGGCGCGAGCGCTGCGCCGAGTTGATCAGCTTCTCCAGCCCGTAGCGGCCCGGCTCGTTGACCAGGGTCAGGGTGCGGCCGTCGAAGGTGGTGGCCGTCAGCGTCGCGCCCGGCGAGCCGCTCGGGTTCGGCCAGACGAAGTTGGTCCACTGCGGCGGCGTGTTGCGGTAGCGCAGCTGCTGGCCGTCGATCGCGATGGTGTACTCGGTGGTCCCGCTGCTCGGCTGCGGCAGGATCTGGAACACCGTCTGCGGCTCGGAGGAGGCCGCGCTGGTGGCCGCGCCGCCCGCCAGCGGCGCGACCCAGGTCGCGAAGCCGCTGGTGAAGTCCGGCGTCAGCGCCAGACCCATGTCGCCCCAGGTGCGTGCCGTGAGCGTGTCGCCGCGGCGCACCGCGAGCGGCCCGAGCGTGGTGCCGACGAACTTCGAGATCGAGCCGTCCGGGCCGAACACCTGTGCGATCTCGCTGGAGGCGGCCTCCACCTTGGCGCCGGCGGAGAACGGGTACTTGTTCGCCAGCGAGGCCTGGAACGGCTGGTAGACCTGCGCGTTCCACACCTTGTTGACTTCCACCGAGGCCGGCTGGATCACCACCGAGAAGGCCTGCTGCAGCGGGCGCACCAGCAGCGGACGCAGCGACTTGCGTTGCGAGTCGGTCAGGCCGGTCAGCATCTGCTCGTCGACGTACTTCAGCGAATCGGCCAGTTCCGAGCCGTTGCCGTCGAGCGTCTGCTGCATCAGCTGGCGCGCGCCGGGGCCGGGGTCGCCCTGGTTCTTGATCACGTTGAAGCGGGTGCGCACCTTGGAGAGCGTGTCCATGTAGCCCTTGAGCATCGACTGGCCGCCGTCGTGGGTCTGCACGATCCGGCCCAGGCCGATGAACTCCTGGCCGATCGGGCCCATCGGCACCTCGACCGGGTTGCCGTTGATGTCGATGTTGGCCGCCAGCTGCCCGCCCGGCTTGCGCGAGAACCACTGCTTGACCCAGTTCACCACGCCGGTTTGCGCCTTCTTGATCGACACGTTGGCCAGCGACGGGTTATCCCAGGAGGTCTGGTCGTAGGCGGTCTCGAGCACCTTGCGGATCGGCGAGTCCTGCGGGTCGCCGAGCTTGTTCATGGCGTCCACGGCCTGGCCGAAGCTGCCGAAGTTCTGCACCGCGATGCCCTGCATGAACTTCTGCCAGTGCTGGGCGTACTCGGTCTTGTACATGCCGACCAGCACCTTCTGGATCTGCTCGGGGCTGCCTTCCAGCGTCAGGTCGTCCTGCGAGGCGGTGTTGAGCACCCAGTCCTTGGCCTGCAGTTCCTTGGTGGCCGCGTCGCGGATCGCCGGCTGCACGTAGTCGAACCAGGCGTCGCGCGTGAAGGTGCCGGGGATCGCGTAGCTGCCGGCCACCAGGCCGGTGTTGTCCTCGCCGACGATGCGCGCGATCGTCATCGGGGCATAACGCGTCGAGGCGCGTGCCTTGATCTCCTCGTAGACGCGCTGGCGGGCCGGCATGCCGCGCACCACGTGGCGCAGGTTCTCGCGGGTCTGGTCGACCAGCGCCAGGTTGGCGTCGATCATCGGCCAGTCGTTGTCCTGCACGCGCGACAGGTAGAAGGTGATCATGCGCTCGGCGCTGCGGATCATCTCGTCGCGCGGCATGTTCCCGCGATTGGTTTCCAGCCAGCCGCGCCAGAAGCGCGCGATCTGGTCGGTCAGGTGGGCCTGCTCGACGTGGCGCTTGTCCGACAGCATCAGGTAGGTCTTCAGCGCGTTGTAGGCGTCCTCGACATTGGTCGGCGAGGCGTCGTTGTAGAGCCCGCCCTGCGCCTGCGGCTGCAGCGCCGACTTGTCGGAGACCGGCACCGCGCCCGATTCGGGGGTGCGCGTCATCGGCGCGAGCTGGTCCGGATGCGCGTCGACGTCCTTCAGGAAGGCGGCGAGATTGTCGGCCACCGGCGCCAGCATGATCTGGCGCACGCCGTTGTAGTACTCGGTGAGCAGGCGTTCCTCGAGGCGGTCGCCCTGGTAGAGGCCCAGCGAGACCGAGATCGGCTTGTCGCGGCGGAACTGCTCGAGCTGCTCGATGCGGTCCTCGAGGATGTCCATCGCCTGCAGGCGCGATTGGAGGTCGTTGCGGTTCTGTTCGAGCTTGGCGATGTTGTCGAGGTCGGCCTGCACGTTGGCCACCAGCTGCTGGTTGCCGATCGTCGACCAGGTCCAGCCGCCCAGCGCCAGCGCCAGCACCGCCACGAAGGCGAAGAAGGTGGCGTAGCGCATCCGCGTCTTGGCGGGGCTGGCGAACTGGCGCACCGTCTTGCGGTCCTCGAAGATCACCTTCGAGAACAGGTCGCGCAGGAAGAAGCCGTTCTTCGAGAAGGCGCTGTGCGGCTTGGGCAGGGCGCCGCCGTCCAGCGCGAAGCGCGAGGCGATGCGCTGCGCGGCGGCGGAATTGGTTTCGCCTTCCTGCAGCGCGCTGGTGAAGTAGAAGCCGCGGAAGATCGGCTTGTACTGGAACGGGTTGTTCTCGAACAGGGTGGCCAGGAAGGCGCGCAGGGTCGGCTTGATCGAGGCGAATTCGAGCGGGAAGCTCAGCTGGCCCGGCGAGAGGATGTTGCCGCGGCTGATCGACAGTTGCGCGACGCTGATTTCCTTGAGGCCGTCGTAGAGTTCCTCGAAGCGCTCGTCGAACAGCGCCACCACGTCGCGCTTCTCGTCGGGCTCGTAGGGCAGGGTGGCGCCCCACACGCGGTCGTATTCCTGGCGGTCGCTGCTGCTGAAGAACTCGGTGAAGCCGGTGATCAGGTCGGCCTTGGTGAACATCACGTAGACCGGCGCGAACACCTCCAGCTTCTCGGTCAGCTCCTGCACGCGCTGGCGCAGGTTCTTGGCCAGGTTGATGGCGAACTCGGGGCGGCTGCCGGTCAGCTCGGCGATGCTGGCGGTGACGATGATGCCGTTGATCGGCGCCTTGGGACGGAATTTCTTGAGCAGGCCGAGGAAGCCGATCCATTCGCTGCGATCTTCCTCGTGCACCGAGTAGCGGCCCGCGGTGTCGAGCAGGATGCCCTCGGTGGTGAAGAACCAGTCGCAGTTGCGGGTGCCGCCGATGCCGTGGATCACCGCGCTGTTCTTGTCGGCGAACGGGAACTGCAGGCCCGAGTTGATCACCGCGCTGCTCTTGCCCGCCGCCGGGTTGCCGATCACGATGTACCAGGGCAACTCGTAGAGCGCCGAGCCGCCGGACACCTGGCCGATCTTCGAGGTCTTGATGGTCTTGACCGTATCCACCAGGCGCGCGCGCAGCGTGTCGAGCTCGGCGGCCTTGGCCGGTTCGACCGGCGTCACCGAGGCGGCCGCGGCCTTGTCGACCTGCGCCTGCTCCTCGAGCATGTCGCCGAGCTTGCGGTTGGCGCGCCGCACGCGCAGCCGCTTGATCAGCTTCACCAGCAGCCACAGCACCACGATCACGGCGAGGATCGCGAGCGGGTAGACGAAGCTGATCGCAAGGGCGTCCGCCACGATGAACAGGATCGCGGCGAGCGCGATGAACCCGAGGATCGAGAGCGTGCGCGGGTGAGTCAACACGTTGAGGATGCGTTGCATAGGACGGTCAGGTTCCGGTGCGAATCAATGGGGTGAGGCAATGGCGCGTGCGCGCCGACAGCGTGAGGGCGGCGCGTGACGTCACGCTGTCAGTCCTGCGCAAAGAGGGAAGAGGATGATGGCCGCGGTGGCGGCGGGCGGGGCGCGGCGTATCGAGGCGGACGGGACGAACCGGGCGGGCAGGCAAGGGGCGGGCGCGAGCGGCTCCCCCTGGTGTGCTTGGCCGGCGTGCCGGCTGGTCTCGTGGTTCATCTGCCCCATACCGCCCTCAGTGTGCCGACGCCGTCATTGCGGCGGCGGGTGCCCCAGTTTGAAACCGGGCTTATGGTATTCGACGTGGCCGAGGTCCATCATTTTCCACCGGCCACCCCAGGTCAAGCCGACCTGCTCCGCGACTTGTCCGTACAGCTGATAACCGCGCATGGCCCAGGGATCTTTTTCGGAAATCACCAGCTTGCCGTCGCGCAGGAATGCATTGTCGGCGGCCAGGCCGAACTGGTGATAACTCTGGTACGCGGCGGCATTGGTCACGTTCGAGCCGATCGCGGCCAGCCGGTTCTGCCGCTCCGGGCTGCGATATCCCTCCAGCAGCGCCATTTCGTATCCGTATTGCTCGTGCATGATCTTGTAGACCAGCAGCAAGCGCGTGCGGAAATCCGGGTCCAGCAAATTCCAATCGCGACTCGCGTCCTTCAGCGCGGGCCGGATCTGCTCGACTTCGCGCGTGGCGAATACCTCGGGAGGCAGCGGCGGCGGCGGGACGAGTTGCTCGCCTTGCAGCAGCGCGGCGATCTTCTCGTCGGGAACGCGTATGGTGTCGTCGTATTGGAATAATTGCCGACCGCGTAACGCAATCGCGATCAACGGAGGCGTCGCAAGAATACCCGTCGCGCAGATAATCAGCAAGCGGCGCCGGACCAGTAAGTTTTGCAGTTCATTTAATGAGCTTTGTGAAATTTTTGCCGATTTAACAATGTGGCTTCGCGTGCGCGTGGCGCGATCGGAAACGCGGCGGCTTAATCGCCCGTGAAACTGCGCGACCGTGGAAAAAACGCTGGTGCGCACGCCCGGTAATAACAGCATGGCGGCGATCAGCACGGCGATGGCGAAATACGCGATCAGTACGACGGCAATCACAGAAAACCCCGGATTTTACAATCGATTGTCTTTTAGAAGGCTTGCTCTTAGAATCAGGCCTGCTTCGAGTCGGCCGGACGATATTATTGCGGCGAATTAAACCAGGATTCAACGAGACATTGAATGAGCGCGCCGGAAGATTCAAATCGGAAAGCTTCACCACCCCCCAGTCTGCTTTCTGAACCGGGCCAGGCTGCCGGTCAGAATGGCTCGCGTATTCTCGCCAATCTCGAAGGGCGGGTGGCGCCTCAGCAGGCTGGCGAAACCGCTGCCGCCTCGCGTTCGCGCAAGGGGCCGCTGGCGCTGATCGCGCTGGCCGTCATCGCGGTGGCCGGCGTCGATTTCTCGAAGATGCGGTCCTCGAGTGCCTCCAGCTCGGCGCCCAGCGCCTCCACGGTCGGGAAGTAGCGATCGACGATCTGGTCCATCAGCGCGTAGAACACGAAGGCC
>NZ_VWWK01000270.1:0-6602 GCF_011753035.1 Burkholderia sp. Ax-1720
CCCGGTGCGGCATGCCGCGAAGCCGCCCACCGGCGCGCCCATCGTGCCGGGCCAGGTGGCCGCCGAGCGGCTCACGCCGGTGGCCTGGCGGCAGGTGCCGGGCTGGGACGACGATACCCTGATCGGCGCGACCATCGCGCTGCGCCAGAACTGCACGCGGCTCGCGCGCGCCGCCAACTGGCGCCGCGCCTGCGAGGCCGCCGAGCGGATCGACGATCTCGACATCACCGGCGCGCGCAGCTTCTTCGAGACGTATTTCACGCCCTATCAGTTCTCCAATACCGACGGCACGCTCGATGGCCTGGTGACCGGCTATTACGAGCCGCTGCTGCGCGGCTCGCGCGTGCGGCGCGGGCCCTACCAGACCGCGCTGTATCGCTGGCCGGCCGGCTATCGGGCCGGCAGCGCCATGCCGGCACGCGCCCAGCTCGAGCGCTCGGGCGTGCTGAACGGCAACGAATTGGTGTGGGTCGACGATCCGATCGAAGCCTTCTTCCTGCAGGTGCAGGGCTCGGGGCGCGTGGTGATGGACGACGGCAGCGTGATGCGGGTCGGTTTCGGCGGCACCAACAACCAGCCCTATCGCTCGATCGGCAAATGGCTGCTCGATCGCGGCGAGCTGAGCGCCGGGCAGGCCACCATGCAGGGCATCAAGGCCTGGGCGCGCGCCAATCCCTCGCGCGTGGACGCCCTGCTCGACACCAATCCGCGCTTCGTGTTCTTCCGCGAGATGCCGTCCAGCGAAGGCGCGCCGAACGGTGGCGCGGACGGCCCGATCGGCGCGCTCGGCGTGCCGCTCACGGCGGAGCGCTCGATCGCCGTCGATCCTTCCTTCATTCCGCTGGGCACGCCGGTGTTCCTGCAGACCACGCGGCCGCTCACCAATACGCCGATGAACCGGCTGGTGTTCGCGCAGGACACGGGCTCGGCGATCAAGGGCGGCGTGCGTGCCGACTACTTCTGGGGGCTCGGCGACGATGCGGGCGACCTGGCCGGCCGGATGAAGCAGGTCGGGCGGATGTGGCTGCTGCTGCCGAATTCCTGAGCAATGCGGGGGCGCCGGCCCCCGTCCTGCGTGAACCCCGGCGATATCCCTTCCTTCAGCGGCGCTTGTCCACCACGCGCCGCGCCTTCCCCACCGAACGCTCGATGCCGTTGACCGGCAGCACCTTGACGATCGCCGTGACGCCGATCAGGGCCTTGATGTCGTAGGCCAGCGCCTGGCCGGCCGCGTCGAGCAGGGCCGTGGCCGTATTCCGGTGCGGGCAGGGCTCGACGTTCAGCGTCATCACGTCGAGCGGCCCTTCCCGGGTCAGCACGATCTGGTAATGCGGCGCCAGCACGGCCTGCTTGAGCAACTGCTCCTCGATCTGCGTCGGGAACACGTTCACGCCGCGGATGATCATCATGTCGTCCGAGCGACCGGTGATCTTCTCCATGCGCCGCATGCTGCGCGCCGTGCCCGGCAACAAGCGGCTCAGGTCGCGGGTGCGGTAGCGCACGATCGGCAGCGCCTCCTTGGTCAGCGAAGTGAATACCAGTTCGCCGAGCTCGCCGTCGGGCAGGACCTCGCCCGTCAGCGGATCGATGATCTCGGGATAGAAGTGATCTTCCCAGATGGTCGGGCCGTCCTTGGTTGCGGCGCATTCCGAGGCGACGCCCGGGCCGATCACCTCCGACAGGCCATAGATGTCGACCGCGTCGATGCCCATGCGCTGCTCGATCGCCGCGCGCATCTCGTTGGTCCAGGGCTCCGCGCCGAAGATGCCGATCCGCAGCGACGAGGCGCGCGGGTCCAGCCCCTGCCGTTCCATCTCGTCGGCGATCGACAGCATGTAGCTGGGCGTGACCATGATGATGTCGGGCCGGAAGTCCTGGATCAGCTGCACCTGCTTCTCGGTCTGGCCGCCGCCGAAGGGAATCACCGTCAGCCCCGCGCGCTCGGCGCCGTAATGCGCGCCCAGGCCGCCCGTGAACAGGCCGTAGCCGTAGCTGACATGCACCTTGTCGCCTCGGCGCGCGCCCGCCGCGCGGATCGAGCGCGCCACCAGGTTGGCCCAGGTGTCGATGTCGCGCGCGGTGTAGCCGACCACGGTCGGCTTGCCGGTGGTGCCCGATGAGGCGTGGATCCGCGAGATCCGCTCCTGCGGCACCGCGAACATGCCGAACGGGTAGTTGTCGCGCAGGTCGCTCTTGGTCGTGAACGGGAAGCGCGAGAGATCGGCGAGCGTCGTCAACTGGTCGGGATGCACGCCGGCCTCGTCGAACTTGCGGCGATAGACGGGCGAGTGCTGGTAGGCGTGGCCGAGCGACCATTTCAGGCGTTCGAGCTGCAGCGCCTGGAGTTCGTCGCGACTGGCGGTCTCGATCGGCTCGAGCGGAAGGGGGGCGTTCATCGATGTCTCCATGCGTCTTTATTGTGGTTCGCTCGGGTGGCTCGCGGCCCGCTCAGGTGCCGGGGCCGTCAGAGGGGATCACGTTGCCGGCGATGCGGGCCGACTTGCCGCGAAACATCGCCACCGTCTCGCCGGCCCGGTTCGTCACGCGGATATCGTAGATGCCGTGCCGGCCGGCCAGGGCCTGCTCGACAGCCTCCGCCGTCAGCACCTCGTTCTCGAACACGGGACGCAGGAATTCGATCGAGCAGCCGGCCGCCACCGTGTTCAGGTTGCGCGAATTGCAGGCGAACGCGAAGGTCGAGTCGGCCAGCGTGAAGATCAGGCCGCCGTGGCAGGTGCGATGGCCGTTCAGGAATTCCGGCCGGACCGTCATGCGCATTCGCGCGTGGCCGGGGCCGACCTCGACGAGTTCGATGCCGAGCGCGCGCGTGCAGGCATCGGCGGCGTACATCGCGTCGGCCGCGGCGCGGGCGAGGGCGCCGGCCTCGGCTGCGGTATCGGCGGGCGTGGTGGCATCCATCTCAGCGCCCCTCGAAGCGCGGTGCGCGCTTGGCGATGAAGGCGGCCACGCCTTCCGCGTAATCGTGCGACTGCCCGAGCTCGCGCTGCAGGTCGCGTTCGAGGTCGAGCTGCGCGTCGAGCGGCTGGCTCATGCCGGCGCGCATCGCCTGCTTGATGGCGGCGATCGCGCGGGTCGGCTGGCGGGCGAGTTCGGTCGCCAGCGCGGTGGCGGTGGCCGCCAGCGCCTCGTCGTCGACGGCGCGCCAGATCATGCCCCAGTCGGCGGCCTGCTCGGCGCCGAGCTTGTCGCCCGTCAGCGCGAGCCCGAGCGCCCGCGCGAAGCCGACCCGCTGCGGCAGGAACCAGGTGCCGCCCGAGTCGGGCACCAGGCCGATCTTCACGAAGGACTGGATGAAGCTGGCCGATCTGGCGGCCAGCACCAGGTCGCAGGCGAGCGCGAGGTTCGCGCCGGCGCCGGCCGCGATGCCGTTGACGGCGGCGATCACGGGCAGCGGCAGCGCCTGCAGGCGACGCACGAGGGGGTTGAAGTGCTGGTCGATCAGCGCGCCCAGGTCGGTTGGCGCGCCGGGCGTGAAGTCGAGGTCGGCGAGATCCTGGCCGGCGCAGAAGCCGCGGCCGGCGCCGGTGAGGATCAGCGCGCGCGCGTGGCTGGCCTCGGTTTCGTCGATGGCCGCGGCGAGCTCGGCGTGCATCGCGCGCGTGAAGCTGTTGAGCTTGTCGGGACGATTGAGCGTGATCGTCGCGACCTGGGTGGCCGCGTCGAACGCGAAGCGGATCGTGTCATACGGCATCGGGTGTCTCCTCCGGTAAGGCGGATGGCCGGTGGCTGGTACCGGCCCGGATGCGGCTGGACGGCGGAATTCTTCTATCTATGGGGATGCGGTTTCAGGCGGCGCTGGTTTCTGCGCGCGGCGCGACGTGCACGCGGCTCTGCACCACCCGGAAGCGGTTGGCGACGAAGGCCGTGTCGGCCAGCGCCGCATTCGCGGCCGGGTTCGCGCCGGTGCCGTGGAAATCCGAGAACGCCGCGGACTGGTTCACGAACACGCCGCCCGTCAGGTTGATCGAGAGGGCGACGCCGCCGCGGATCGCCGCCTGGTAGGCGCCGTCGATGATCTTCTCGTCCGTGCTGTAGACCGAGAGCGTGAGCGCGCCGCACTCGGCCGCGATACCGCCGGCCAGGTCGAGCGACTGCGCGGTTGAATCGGTGGCGATCACGAAGGCGATCGGGCCGAACCACTCGCGCGTGTAGCTGCCGCGCTCGCTGGCGTCCAGCTGGATCAGCAACGGTGTGCGTACGCGCGCCTGCGGATATGCCGGATGTTCGAGTGTCTGGCTGTCGACCAGTATCTTGCCGAGTCCGCGTGCCTCGTCGATGCGGGCAGTCACGCCGTCGTTCTGGATCGCCCCCAGCAGCTCGACCGCGCGCGCCGGATCGGCACACAGCTTCTGCACTGCGCCGGCGATCGCCTGCGCGACTTCGTCGAAGCCGACGCGGCCCTCGGGCGTCTGGATGCCGTCGCGCGGCACATAGATATTCTGCGGCGCGGTGCACATCTGGCCGGAATAGAGCGCGAGCGAGAACGCGATATTGCGTGCCGCTGCCTTCAGGTCGTCGGTCGAATCGATCACGATCTGGTTGACGCCGGCCTTCTCCGTATACACCTGGGCCTGGTGGGCATGACGCTCCAGCCAGTCGCCGTTCCTGGTGCTGCCGGTGAAATCGATCAGGCGAATCTCGGGGCGCACGGCCAGCGACTGGACCAGGGCACCGTCGTCGGGATCGGTGGCGAGCAGGGTAACGATGTTCGGATCGAAGCCGGCCTCGCGCAGGACTTCGCGGGCGATCCTCACGGTGATCGCGAGCGGCAGGATCGCGCCCGGGTGAGGCTTGACGATCACCGTGTTGCCGGTGGCGAGATCGGCGAACAGGCCGGGATAGCCGTTCCAGGTCGGGAAGGTGCAGCAACCGAGTACCAGGCCGGTGCCGCGCGGCACGATCGTGTAGCGCTTGTGCATCGCGAGCGGCGGGTTCTTGCCTTGCGGTTTTTCCCAGTGCGCCTCGGCCGGAACTCGGCGCAGCGCGTCCCAGGCGTAGGCGACGGCCTCCAGCGCGCGATCCTGGGCGTGCGGGCCGCCGGCCTGGAAGGCCATCATGAAGGCTTGCCCGGTGGTATGCATCACCGCATTGGCGATCTCGAAGCTGGCGCGGTTGAGCCGGGCCAGGATCTCGAGGCTCACGCCGATCCAGGCGCTCGGTCCGGCGGCGCGCCATCCTGCCTGGGCGGCAGCGGCTGCCGCGATCAGTTCGTCGGGCGAGGCTTGCGGGTAACGGATCCCGAGCGGAAAGCCGAACGGCGACACCTCGGCGCCGAGCTTGCCGCCCGAGGCCGGTTGGTCGAGTTCGAAGGGTTTGTCGAGCTGGGCGCGGAAGCTCGCCTCGCCGTCCGCTGCCGCGCTTTCCCCGTACACTTTGGGACTCGGCATTTCCGCGAACGGGCTCCAGTAGGCACGGGTTTCGATGGCTGACAGCGCTTGTTGCAAGGTGGCTTCGTGCTTCGAGAACAAGGGGTGGGTCATGACGTCGGCCTGATGGGATGTGGAGGAGTCGGTCGTACTGGCGCAATTAATTAACCGACCGGTTGGTCGGCAAATGTTAGCATTGTTCTCCGCGTGTGTGCGCGGTGAGTGGCGTTTCTTTGATCGAGGAGAAATCGATGGATTACCAGAACATCCTGGTGGAGACCCGGGGGCGTGTTGGCCTGATCACGCTGCATCGTCCGAAGGCGCTCAACGCGCTCAACGATGCGCTGATGGACGAGCTCGGCGCGGCACTGAAGGCCTTCGACGCCGACGAGGGGATCGGGGCGATCGTGCTGACCGGCAGCGAGAAGGCGTTCGCGGCCGGCGCCGACATCGGGATGATGGCGAACTACTCCTATATGGATGCCTACAAGGGCGACTACATCACGCGCAACTGGGAGACGATCCGGCAGATCCGCAAGCCGATCATCGCGGCGGTGGCGGGGTTCGCGCTGGGCGGTGGCTGTGAGCTGGCGATGATGTGCGACATCATCATCGCCGCCGACACGGCGAAGTTCGGGCAGCCCGAGATTCGGCTCGGCGTGATGCCGGGCGCGGGCGGCACGCAGCGCCTGCCGCGCGCGGTGTCGAAGGCCAAGGCGATGGACATGTGCCTGACCGCGCGCTTCATGGAGGCGGAGGAGGCTGAGCGGGCCGGGCTGGTGTCGCGCGTGGTGCCGGCGGCGTCGCTGCTCGACGATGCACTGGCCGCGGCCGCGACGATTTCCGAGTTCTCCCTGCCGGCCGTGATGATGGTGAAGGAGTCGGTGAATCGTGCGTACGAGACGACGCTGGCGGAAGGTGTGACTTTCGAGCGGCGCCTGTTCCATTCGACGTTCGCCACCGAGGACCAGAAGGAGGGAATGGCGGCGTTCGTGGAGAAGCGCAAGCCGGTGTTCAAGCATCGCTGAGCGCTTCGGGCGACGAGTGGATCGTCTCGTTTTTGCTTGTTTCCTTTTGCGATCAAAGGCTTGCCATGAAGGGCGCCGCGCAAGCGGCGCCCTTCATGCATTTTCTTTGCGAAAACGCTTGCACGAAGGCGATGGGCTGCTTAGAATCACGCCTCTTTCGCGCTAACGGAAACGCGGCACGAAAGAG
>NZ_VWWK01000271.1:0-6595 GCF_011753035.1 Burkholderia sp. Ax-1720
GCGCGTCCAGGCGCTCGACCGCTCGGCCGCGGCGCTGGCGGTGGCACGCGGCAACGCGGCCAGGCTGCTCGACCCGGCGCGCCCGGGCGGCGCCCTGCAGTTCCTGGAGAGCGACTGGTACGGCGCGCTCGATCCGCTGCAGCGCTTTCACGCGATCGTCAGCAACCCGCCCTATATCGCGTGCCGGGACCCTCATCTCGAGCAGGGCGACCTGCGCTTCGAGCCGCGCGGTGCGCTGACCGACGAGGCGGACGGCCTCGAGGCGATCCGCGCGATCGCGGCCGGCGCGCCGGCCTTCCTGCTGCCGCGCGGCGCACTCTGGATCGAGCACGGCTACGACCAGGCCGAGGCGGTGCGCGCGATCCTCGCCGCCGCCGGATTCGAGGCGGTGGCCTCGCTCACCGACCTGGCGGCCATCGAGCGCTGCACCGGCGGGCGCCTGCCCGGCTGAACGCCCGGGCGCGGCTTGCCCGCGGCCGGTGCCCCCGCGAGATGCGCGGAGCACCCGCCGGCCCGGTCCAGGCCCTATCCCGGCCCTGCTTTCCGCCCTGGACCGGCGCCGGTCGGCCCTGCCGAAATCCAGTATCATTCCCGTTCTCTGCCCCGCATCAGCACAAGGTTCATCATGGATACCCAACAACGCATCAAGCAAATCGTCGACGAAAACCCGGTCGTGCTCTTCATGAAGGGCACCGCGCAATTCCCGATGTGCGGCTTCTCGGGCCGCGCGATCCAGGTCCTGAAGGCCTGCGGCGTCGACCAGATCAAGACCGTCAACGTGCTCGAGGACGAGGAAATCCGCCAGGGGATCAAGAGCTTCTCGAACTGGCCGACGATCCCGCAGCTCTACGTGAAGGGCGAATTCGTCGGCGGCTCGGACATCATGATGGAGATGTACCAGTCGGGCGAACTGCAGCAACTGTTCGCCGCCGCCTGAGTTCCTCCCCTCGATGGAGGCACGCCCCGCGCCGCCGCGGCGCCTGATCGTCGCGATCACCGGCGCGACCGGCGCGATCTACGGCATCCGCCTGCTCGACCTGCTGCGCGCGGCGGGCGGCGTCGAGACCCACCTGCTGGTGTCGGCGGCCGGCTGGCTCAATATCCAGCACGAACTGCGGCTCTCGAAGGACGAGGTCCATGCGCGGGCCGACGTGGTCCACTCGGTACGCGACGTGGGCGCGAGCATCGCCTCCGGCTCGTTCGCGACCGACGGCATGGTGGTCGCGCCCTGCTCCATGAAGACGCTGGCCAGCGTCGCGCACGGGCTCTCGGACAATCTCGTGGCCCGCGCCGCCGACGTCACGCTCAAGGAGCGGCGCCGGCTGGTGCTGATGGTGCGCGAGACGCCCTTCAATCTGGCACACCTGCGCAACATGACCGCCGTCACCGAGATGGGCGGCATCGTCTTCCCCCCGCTGCCCGCCTTCTACGCGATGCCCGCCTCGATCGACGAGCTGGTCGACCAGACCGTCACGCGCGTGATCGACCTGTTCGGCATCGGCGCGCCGCGCACCGCGCCGTGGACAGGGATCCGCGGCGGCACCGAGTAAGGCTCGTCACCTCCCGCCCCCTCGCATTGATTCGCAACGATAGAGAATCAATCAAATCCCGTTTGAGCGATTTATCAAACCCAAGGCGGCCTCTATAGTCGAATCCGATTCGACTCATCCGGACCTCCGACCATGTCCCGCCTGCCCTCGCTCTACCTGTCCCACGGCGCCCCGACGCTGCCGATCGACCCGCTGCTGCCCTCGGCGGCGTTCACGCACCTGGGCGCCGAGCTGCCGCGCCCGCGCGCCGTGCTGATGCTCTCGGCGCACTGGAACACGCTGGCCCCGGCCGTCAGCGTCAGCGCGCGGCCCGAAACCATCCACGACTTCCACGGCTTCCCGCGCGCGCTCTACGAGCTGCGCTACCCGGCGCCGGGCGCGCCCGAGCTGGCCGAGCGCACGGCAGCCCTGCTCGAGGCGGCCGGCATCCCGACCGTGACCACCGATTACGGGCTCGACCACGGCGCCTGGGTGCCGATGCTGCTGATGTTCCCCGAGGCCGATATCCCGGTTGCCCAGTTGTCGATCCAGCCGCGCGCCGACGCCGCCCACCACTTCCGCGTGGGCCGTGCGCTGCGCGCGCTGCGCGACGACGGCGTGATGGTGATCGGCTCGGGCCAGATCACCCACAATCTGCGCCAGGCCGATTTCGGCGCGACGCCGGAGGAGGCCGACCCTCGCGTGGATGAATTCACCGGCTGGTTCGAGGACCGCCTGGCCCATCGCGACATCGAGGCGCTGCTCGACTACCGGCGCCAGGCCCCGCACGCGGCCCTGATGCACCCGACCGACGAGCACCTGCTGCCGGTGTTCGCCGCGCTCGGCGCGGCCGACGACGACTACCAGCTCGGCATCCAGTCGCTGGGCACCTACCAGCGCGTGCTGGCGATGACCAACTACGTGTTCGCGTCGTCGCCCCAGGCCAGCCAGCCCGCGGCCTGAGCTACGGCCCGGGGCGCGGCGAGCGCCCATGAAAAAGCCCGCCCGGGCATGACCCGGGCGGGCTTTTTTTCGTTCCTGCCGGCACCGCGGCGGCGGTGTCGTCAGGATCGGGCGGTGACGCTCAGGCGCCGATGCCGTCGAGAATCTCGTCGTGCGACTCGCGCTCGTCGAGGTACTGGGTCCGGTAGCCGGTGTTGACGCCCCAGAAGTAGAAGCCCAGCGCGATCAGCGCGACGATCAGCATGTCCCAGCCATAGGGCAGCACGCCCGAGCCGCCGAACTGCTTGCTGCCGATCAGCGACAGCACGGCCATCGTCGGCAGGTAGGCGACCAGCCACCAGGCGGCCTTCAGGTCGGCACCCCAGCCACCCCAGCCCGACTTGGCCTGGAAGTAGAAGTACACCGGCAGCGCGACGACCATCAGCAGGATGATCTCGCCCGTCAGCGGCCACTTCGCCCAGTACAGGATCAGCGAGGCGCAGACGAAGGCGAACGGCGCGATCAGCTTCATGCCCGGGATCGACAGCGGACGATCGAGGTCGGTGGCCGCGCGGCGCAGCGCCATCAGGCTGATCGGGCCCGTCAGGTACGAGATCACGGTAGCCACCGAGATCACGGCCGCCAGCGAGCTCCAGCCGCGGAAGAAGAACAGGAAGACGAAGGAGACCAGCAGGTTGAACCACATCGCGTTGCGCGGCACGCCGTAGAGCGGGTGCACGTTGCCGAACATCTTCGGCATCGTGTTGTTGCGCTCCATCGCGTAGATCATCCGCGTGGTGGTGGCCATGTAGGTCGTGCCGGTGCCGCTCGGGCTGATGAAGGCGTCGACGTAGAGCAGCACGGCCAGCCAGTTCAGGTTCAGCGCGATCGCCAGTTCCGCGAACGGCGAGGCGAAGTTGAAGTGCTTCCAGCCCTTCGCGACTTCGGCCGGATCGACCGAGCCGATGTAGGCGATCTGCAGCAGCACGTAGATCACCAGCGCGATCAGGATCGAGGCGATCACCGCGAACGGCACGCTGCGCGACGGGTTGCGCGCCTCGCCGGCGAGGTTGACCGGGCTCTGGAAGCCGTTGAACGCGAACACGATGCCGCTGGTGGCGACCGCCGTGAGCACCGCCGACCAGCCATACGGCGCGAACGAGTCGTTGCTCGTCATGCCGAGGTTGTCGGAGTGGAAGCTGGTGAGCATCAGGCCGAGGATGGTCAGGCCCGGGATCAGGAACTTGAACACCGTGATCGCCGAGTTGGCGCGCGCGAACAGCTTCACGCCCCAGTAGTTCAGCATGAAGTAGATCACCACCAGCACCGCCGAGAGCAGCAGGCCTGGTGTGGTCAACTCCCCGCCCACGAACAGGCTGTGCGCCCACTCATAGGGCCAGGTGCTCATGTACTGGATCGATGCCTCGGCCTCGATCGGGATCACCGAGACGATCGCGATCCAGTTGGCCCAGGCGCTGATGAAGCCCACCAGGGAGCCGTGCGAGTAACGCGCGTAGCGCACCATGCCGCCCGATTCCGGGAACATCGCGCCGAGCTCGGCATAGGTCAATGCGATCGCGAGAATCACGACCGCGCCGATGATCCAGGCGCAGATCGCGGCCGGGCCGGCGATCTTCGCTGCTTTCCAGGCCCCGAAAAGCCAGCCGGAGCCGATGATCGACCCCAGGCCCGTCAGCATGAGCGCGATCGGGCCAATGTTCCGTTGAATAGAACTGTTCACAACCTCTCCTATGTCTCTCAAAAAGCCTTGTCAGGACGCCTGCCGAAGGTCGTTCGGCCGGGGTCGCGCCGGCATCTTTGGGGGACGGGTTGTCCGGTCCAGGACAACCCGCCCGTGCGGCGCGTAGTGTATACGGTTGCACCTCCCGCATGGCGGCAAAATCGATCAGCCCCTACAAAAAAATGAGCGCCCCAGCAAGATTTGTAAGCGTTATTCGTGGTATTTCTAGTGGTTTCCCTAGGAATTCTCGCGGGAAGGTTGACCGCAAGGTCGTTTGGACGTATAACGGCCGAGCAGGATTTCAAGTGGCGAGTGAATAGGTTCTTTCGTAGTTCGCCCATCAACGGTACTCCGGTCGGCCCCATTACCCCCTTCCTTGATTTTCATGCACCTCCCGGGCGTTTCGCCCTGTCTCACATTTTTAGGAACAAGTTATGGCAACCGGCACCGTCAAGTGGTTCAACGACGCTAAGGGTTTTGGCTTCATCACGCCGGAAGGCGGCGGCGACGATCTGTTCGCGCACTTCTCGGAAATCAAGGTTGACGGTTTCAAGACGCTGCAAGAAAACCAGAAGGTCGAATTCGAAGTGAAGACCGGCCCGAAGGGTCTGCAAGCAGCGAACATCAAGCCGCTGTAAGTTCGCGCGATATCTTCGCCTGAATAAAAAACCCCGCCTCGGCGGGGTTTTCGTTTTTTCCGACCCGAATTCGTGTCGGGCCGCGATCCGGCGGGATTGATTCCGATAGTGGTGCAGCGGTTCGCGTCGCGGGGCAAGGGAATCGACGCCGGGCACGCCGATTTGTCATCGAGGCGTGCTGGACGGGTTGGCGGGCCGGCGCGGCGGCGGAGGCAATTCTCGCTCCCGGCGCAGCCGTATCGAGCCCTGCCCAGGCCCGCCCGAGGCGCGCCGCCCGGCGCTCAGCCGAACAGGCGCCGCGCGTGGATCCCGAGGCCCGTGGCGACGCTGGCGAGGCGATCGCCGAACACCGGCTCGGCATCGGGGAAGGCGGCCGCCAGCGCGCCCGACAGGAAGGCCAGCCCGGTCGAGCCGCCCGTGAAGTAGAGCGCGCCCAGATCGCGCGGCGCGATGCCGGCCAGCCGGACCGTCTCGCGCGCCGCCTCGACGATGCGCGCCGTGTCGTCGACGCTGGCGTCCACCAGGCGCGCCGCGTCGAAGGCGATCTGCAGGTCCTCCTCGACCTCGTTCAGGTCGATCATGGTCTCCCCGCCCGCCGCCACGCCGATCTTGGCCTCCTCGGCGCGCGCCATCAGCGCGTGGCCGAAGCGCTGCTCGACCACCCTCACCAGCCGCTCGAACTGGCGCGTGTCCACATACAGGTGCTTCATCAGCTTGAGCTCGGCAAGCCGCTTGGGCGTGTAGACGGTGTTGATCAGGTGCCAGGTGGCGAGGTCGAAGTAGATCCGGTTCGGCAGCTCGCGGCCTTCCGGGTCCAGCGAGCGGTAGCCGAAGGCCGGCATGATCGAGGCCAGCTCGACGCGGCGGTCGTAGTCGGTGCCGGCCACGTGCACGCCGTGATGCGCGAGCACGTCGTCCTTGCGCTCGAGCCGCGCCATGCGCTCGGGGCCGACGCGCACCAGCGAGAAGTCCGAGGTGCCGCCGCCGATGTCGGCCACCAGCACCAGCGTCTCGGCCGGCTGGCGCGACTCGTAGTCGAACGCGGCCGCGATCGGCTCGTACTGGAAATGCACCTCCTTCAGGCCCACCGACTGCGCGGCCGCCGCGAGCTGCTGCTCGGCGAGGCGGTCGGCGCGCGGATCGTCGTCGACGAAGAACACCGGCCGGCCCAGCACCGCGCGATCGATCGCGCCGCCCGAGCAGGCCTGCGCCTTGCCCGTCAGGTGCTGCATGAAGATGGCGATCACCTCGGTATAGGCGATGCCGCTGCCGTCGCCGAGGTCGGTGGTGGTTTCCGCCAGCGGCGAGCCGAGGATGCTCTTCATCGAGCGCATCAGCCGACCGTCGAAACCGTCGATGTAGGAGGCCAGCGCGGCACGGCCGAACTCGCGCGTGCCCTCGTCGTTGTTGAAGAAGATGGAGGTCGGCAGGGTGCGGTGCTCGCCTTCCACGGGCGCGAGCCGCATCGCCCCCTCCCGCGCCGGGTCCGGCAGGGCGACGGCGGAGTTGGAAGTGCCGAAATCGATCGCGCAGTAGCTCATGGGGAATGAAACGCCGACGGGACGGGCGCGAAGCGGAAAGGGGGGCTTTTTAACACAGAAGCGCGCGGCCCTACAACGGGCTGCGGCGGGTGCGCGACGCGGGAAATCGGGGACGGTTCGAGCGGCGCCCGGCCCTGCCGGCGGCTTGCCGCGCCCGGTGCACGATCCCGGCGGGCGCGGCCGCGGCACGGCAGGCCGTGGGCG
>NZ_VWWK01000272.1:0-6450 GCF_011753035.1 Burkholderia sp. Ax-1720
CGGCGAGCGCGAGACCGGCCAGCGGCGCCAGCGCGATCGGCGCGAGCTGGCCCAGCGCGAAGGCCGCGCCGTAGCCGACCAGGGCCAGGATCAGGCTCGCGACTCGGAGCCGGGGACACCACGCGAGCAGCGCGGCGGCGAAGATCGCTGCCCAGGGCAGCAGCATCGTCGTCGGGAAATCGGACATTTCGGGGAAGGATGAGCCAAACGGGCGCTCATCATAGCCTGCGCCGGGCGGTTTCCGCGTCGAGGAAATGTAGCGAGGACGGCGGCCGGCAGGGCGCGCGGCCGTCGCGGCCCGTCGATCGAGGCCGGGTGATGCGGATCAATGCAGCACGAGCGGCCCGAGCGGCCGGCGTGGCGGACGAGCCCCGGCAGGCCGACGCTGCGGGCCCGCCGTCGTAGGGAAGGCGCAGGCGCTGCGGCGGACTCGCCGCGCGGGTCCGCCGGGGCTCGGTTTTCAGGACGCCGATTCGGGTTTCGCGCCGATCGTGAACTCGAACGAGGCCACGCCGTCGACACCGCCCGCGACGCGGTCGCCCGGTTGCAGCGCGCCCACGCCGGCCGGCGTGCCGGTGAAGATCAGGTCGCCCGCCTGCAGCTCGATGGCCTGCGACACGTAGGCGACGATATCGGGCACGGGCCAGATCATGTCGGCCAGGTCGCCTTGCTGGCGCGCTTCGCCGTTGACGGTCAGCCAGATCCGGCCGTTTTTCGGATGGCCGAGCTTGGCGGCAGGATGCAGGGGCGTGACCGGGCCCGAGGCGTCGAAACCCTTGGCCCAGTCCCAGGGGCGGCCCAGCTTCTTGGCCTCGGCCTGCAGGTCGCGACGCGTCAGGTCGACGCCCACGCCGTAGCCCCACACGTGGTCGAGCGCGTTGGCCGCCGCGATCCGGCTGCCGCCCTGGCCGATCGCGATCACCAGTTCGATCTCGTGGTGCAGGTCGGAGGTCAGCGTCGGGTAGGGGATCGTGCCTTCGGCGGGCACCACCGCGTCGGCGGGCTTGCCGAAGAAGAACGGCGGCTCGCGGCTCGGATCGGCGCCCATTTCACGGGCATGTTCCGCGTAGTTGCGGCCGACGCAGAACACGCGGCGCAGCGGGAAGCGGGCGGACGAATCGGCGACCGCGACGGAAACGGGGGCCGGCGGCGTGACGACGTAGTCGGCGGAATGGGCGCTCATGGCGTAACTCCTGGCTTGGACGGTTGGCGGGGGCCGCGGCTCGCGGCACGATGCAACGATAACAAGCCGCCGGCGGGCGCGATGCGACGAAGCTGTCGAGATTCTGGACAAATCTACGTTTCGCGCGGCCGGCGCGCCGGGGCGTGCCGATCGCGGGTTCAGGCGCCGCCGGGGTCGTCGGATGTGTTTTCGGCCTTGGTTTCGGCGCCGGCGGTGCGAGAGTCGCCGGCAGGGGCGTTGTCATCGATGCCGGCCGCCGCGGCGCCGGTTTCGGCATCGGCATCGACTTCGGTTTCGCGCTCCGAATCGGCCTCGGCACCGGCACCGGCCTCGGCGGCCGCCAAGCCCGCCGCGCGCGCCTCGGCATCCTCGCCGTTGGCCTCGCGATAGTCCTTCGGCGACATCCCCACGCAGGCCCGGAAGCGCCGCGAGAAATACCCCTCGTCGCGAAACCCGACGTCGTGCGCGATATCGGCGATGCGCCGCGTGGTGTGCGCGAGCAGCGACTGCGCGAGCGCGATGCGCCGCTCGGTCACCAGCTCGGTGAAGGTGCTGCCGGTTTCCTTGCGGATCAGGTGGGCCAGGTAGTTCGGCGACAGGAAGGCGGCCTCGGCGGTGCCGGTCAGCGTCAGCTCGCCGCTGGTCAGGTTGGCGCGGATGTGGCGCATCACGCGGGCCAGCGCGTCGCGCCGGCCGGCCTTCTGGGCGCCGTGGCTCTGCGCCAGCTTGCCGAGCGCGCCCGCGTACTGGGTGCTGACCAGGCCGATCAGCTGCAGCAGGTAGCCGCGCAGCAGGGTCACCGAGCCGAAGCTGCGTTCCCGGTTCACGTCGAGCATGCGCTGCGCGAGCCGGCGCGCGTCCTCGAAGGCGTCGCCGGTCAGGATGTAGTCGAGCCGCTCCTGGAAGCGGAACGGCGCGAGTTCCGGCACGCGCTGCACCGGCACGTCGTCGAGGTCGAGCGGATCGACGTCGAGATCGCTGCGCAGGAACTGCTGCGAGAAGTTGATGACGATGAAGTGCGCGCCCGGCGGATGCGGGATCAGGTGCTCGCGAAACGGCAGGATGAAGGCCAGCGCGCCGCGCGGGAAGGGGCGCGTGACGCCGCCGATGCGTTGCTGCGTGTCGCCGCCGAGGTTGAACTGGATCTGGAAATAGGCGTGGCGATGCGGCTCGGTGATCGGCTGCCGGGTGGTCTGGTCCCGGATGTAGAAGTCGAGGCGGTCGCTGCGCTCGGGCATGGCATAGGTGCGCGGCTGCGAATTGGCTGGCATGGCGGATGATGCTGGGTGGTACGGTTCGAGCCGCGATGGTACAGCGGTTGGGCGCCGCGCGTGACACTTCCGTTACGCGCGGCGGCCATGCCGGGCCGAACCGCGCCGGGCGGGAGCGGTTCCCGCCGATGTTCGGCCGGTGTTCCGGGCGGCGTCGCGGCCCGCTTTCCAGGCCAGGTTCCAAGCCACGTTTCAGCCCGGCGCGGCCGCGGCCCGACGCGGGCGCAGCAGCATCGCCACCAGCGTGCGCGCGTTGTCATGCAGGCGCCGCGGCTCCTGGTAGACGCGCTCGATCACGACGATGCCGCGCGTGAAGGTGATGATCAGCGCCGCCGCTTCCTTCGCCGGCACGCTCGGCTCCAGCTCCGGGTCGGGCTGCGCCAGGCGCGCCGCCAGCACCGCCTCGAAGCGGTCCAGCATGGCCGCCAGCGCTTGCCGGATCGGCTCGTCGATGCGATCGCCGGCCACCGCGGTCTTGGTCGACAGGCAGCCGCGGGTGGGCGTGCCGGTGGTCATCGAGGCGATCACATAGGCGAAGAAGGCCTCGAGCGCCTGGTCGAGGCGCGGCGCCTCGAGCGTGCGTCGCGCGCCTTCCAGGAAGCGTGCCGCATAGACCTCGAACACGCGCAGGAACAGCGTTTCCTTGTCCTGGTAGGCGTTGTAGAGCGAGCCCCGCTGCACGCCGGTGGCGGCCGCCAGTTCCTGCATCGAGGTATCCGCGTAGCCCTTCTTCCAGAACAGGGCGAGCGCCTTGTCGAGCATCTCGCCTTCGTCGAACTGTCTTACGCCGGCCATGGTGGTCCTCCAGATTCCTGCTTGAAACGACTGTCGGGCGCCATTAAACAAATCTTTGACGGGACTGTCAAGTTTGACTAGAGTGTCGAGCTTGACATCGATGTCAAAGATAAACCGGCATCCATGCTTTCCCCGGTCGTTTTCCGTCATGCGCGGGCGCGAAGCTCGCGCGGCGTCACAGGAGTCCTTGCCTCATGTCCACCCCATCCTTGGCCGGCGTCCAGGCCGCGCCCGGCGCCGCCGCCATCTGGCGAGCCATCTTCGCGGGTTTGTGCGCGAGCCTGGTCGGCATCGGCCTGGCGCGTTTCGCCTATACGCCGCTGCTGCCGTCGCTGATCGAGGCGCATTGGTTCGCCGCCACCGACGTGGTGTTCCTCGGCGCCGCCAATCTCGCCGGCTACCTGCTCGGCGCGCTGGCCGGGCGGCCGCTGGCGCGGCGCTTCTCGAACCGCGCGGTGCTGCGCGCGATGATGCTGCTGGTCACGCTGGCCTTCGCCGCCTGCGCGTTCCCGGTTTCCGAAGCCTGGTTCTTCGTCTGGCGGCTCGCCTCGGGCATCGCGGGCGGCGCGATCATGGTGCTGGTGGCGGCCACCGTGCTGCCGCACGTGCCGGCTGCGCGCAAGGGCACTGCGAGCGGCGCGGTGTTCCTCGGGCTGGGGCTCGGCATCGCCGGCTCGGGCACGCTGGTGCCGCTGCTGCTCGGCTTCGGGCTGCGCGATACCTGGCTCGGCCTGGCGCTGTTCTCGGCGCTGCTCAGCGCGGCGAGCTGGTTCTGCTGGCCGGGCTCGGGCGTGGCCGCGACGGCGGCGGGTGCTGCCGGCGGCGATGCCGGTGCGCAGGCCGCGCTGCCGCCGCTGCCGGCGGACACGCCGCGCACCGTGCTGCTGCTCTACGTCGAATACGGGCTGATGGCGCTCGGGCTGGTGCCGGCGATGGTGTTCCTGGTGGATTTCGTGGCGCGCGGCCTTGGCGCGGGCGCCCATCTCGGCGCGCTGTTCTGGATCCTGTACGGGGTGGGCGCGATCGCCGGGCCGCCGCTGTATGGTTTTCTCGCCGACCGGTTCGGGCCCACCCGCTCGATGCGCGCGGTGATGCTGGTGCAGGCGCTGGTGGTCGCGGCGCTCGCGCTGTCGACCAACCTGGTGGCGGTGGGCCTGCTGACGATCGTGATCGGCAGCTTCCCGCCCGGCATCGTGCCGCTGATGCTGGCCCGCGTGCACCAGACGCTGCCCGAGCGGCATGCGCGGCAACATGCGATGTGGAGCCGGGCGACCACCGTGTTCGCGGCCTCGCAGGCGCTTTGCGGTTATGCCTATTCGGCGATCTTCGGCCTGAGCGGCGGCCGGCACGCCTTGCTGTTCGCGATCGGCGCGGCGGCGCTGGCGATCGGGTTCCTGGTCGATTGCGCGATCCGCCGCGCGCCCGCCGGGCCGCAAGTCGAGACGGTGCGTTGAGCGAGCTTGCCTTGCACGCCGCGACCTGAGCGTCGCGGCGGCCTGGCTTGCCGTCGATAGCGCGACATGGCCGCGGCGCGGCGAAGATGGGGGATTCTCAAACCGGATCGCCACGCGCGATGCCGCGTGGCGATTCTTCAGTGGTGGCTCGATACCTCGACGGCAAGACGGCGGCGCAAGCCGCGCCGCCGTCTTGCCTCGGAATCAGCGCGCGGCAGCCGAGGCCGGCACCGGCGCCGCGGCGGGCACCGACGTGCCGCTCGCGTCGCTTGCACGGCTCGCGCCGCCTTCGGCGCCCGCGCCCGTCTCGCCATCCCAGCCGCCGCCCAGCGCCAGGAACAGGCGTACCTGATCCGCCGCCACCTGGCCCTCGGCCGCGGCCACCTGCGCATGCACGCTGGTCAGCGTTCGCGTGGCATCCAGGTCCGAAATGAAGGACTCGCGCCCCGCCGCGTAGAGGCGATGCGTCTCGTCAGCCGAGTCGCGCGCCGATTGATACGCGGTGCGCAGCGCGTCGGCGCGCTGCGTATCGGCGGCATAGGTGGCCAGGCTGCTCTGCGTCTCGCGCAGCGCGTTCAGCACCACGCCGTCGAACTGGGCCAGCGCGCCGCCGGTGGCGGCCTCGGCCTCGCGCACGCGGGCTCGCTGGCCGTTGGCGGGAAAGGTCCAGCTGATCAGCGGGCCGAACGACCAGCGGTTGGTGGTCGGCGAGAACAGGTCGCCGAAGATCCCGGTGGTGCCGACCGAGGCGCCGAAGCTGACGCTCGGATACATGTCGCCGATCGCCACGCCCACGCGCGCCGTCGAGGCGGCCAGCTTGCGCTCGGCCTCGCGCACGTCGGGGCGCCGCCGCAGCAGCGCGGTGCCGTCGCCGACCGGGATCGGCTGGCTCAGCCGGGGCAGCCGCTGGCAGGCCAGGGCGGCGGGCGGCAGTTCGGCCGGCGCGCGCGCGAGCAGGGCCGCGAGCTGGTATTGCGCGACCTTGCGGCGGCCCTCGAAGCGCGGGATGTCGGCCGCCAGCGTGCGAACCTGGGTGGTGCCGGTGGTCACCTCGGTCTGGCTGCCGCGGCCCGCGTCGCGCAGCCGGCGCGACAGCGACACGCGCTGCTGCTGCAGCGCCAGCGACTGCTTCGCGATCTCGAGTTCCTCGGCCGCCGAGCAGGATTCGACATAGGCGCGCACCACGTCGGCCACCACCGTGATGCGGGCCAGGTCGCCGGCGGCCTTGACCGCGTCGGTATCGGCCCGCGCCGCCTCGACGCCGCGCTTGAGCTTGCCGAACAGGTCGAACTCGTAGGACACGTTGATATTGAAGGCGCCTTCGTTCACCACCGGCAGCTTCTCGGTCAGCAGGTATTGCTCGGCCGATTCCTGGGCGCGCTGCGCGCCGCCCGCGAAACCGCCGGAGAAGCCGCCCTGGGCGTTAGCCACGTCGAGCGCGGCGCGCGAGCGGGCCAGGTTGGCGGCCGCCACGCGCAGGTCGGTATTGGACTGCAGGGCCAGCTGCACCAGGCCGTCGAGCACCGGGTCGTCGTAGAGCCGCCACCAGTTGGCCGGCACCGCGCCGTGCGAGACCAGCGAGCTGCCGTCGCCGGCGCCGTCGAGCGGCGCGTTCGCCAGCGGCGCGTTGACCAGGGCCTGTTTCGGCAAGCGGTAGTTCGGGCCGACCGTGGTGCAGGCACCCAGCGCCACCGCCAACGCGGCGGCGGCCAGCGGCGCGAGCGCGGCGCGCCGGCGCGATCGCGGG
>NZ_VWWK01000026.1:0-65362 GCF_011753035.1 Burkholderia sp. Ax-1720
CGGGCAGCAGGCCGGCGCGGCGGAAGTTGGCGGGCAGGCCGAGCGCGATGCCCGAGCCGCCCGTGACCAGCGCGTGGTCGGCGCAGGCCTCGCCCACCACGTGCAGGTCCGCGTCGGACAGCGCGTCGGTGATCGCGTAGCGCACGCCGTCGGCACGCAGCGCCGCGAACGCGTCGCGCACCGCCTGCGCGCCGCGCGCGATGATGTCGTGGCGCACCAGCCCGACCTTGGACGGTGTCTGCGCTTGCAGCACGCGCACCAGGTTCGCGTCCGTCATCGGCGTGAGCGGGTGGTGCTCCATGCCCGATTCGCTGAGCAGCGCGTCGCCCACGAACAGGTGGCCGCGATAGATGGTGCGGCCGTTCTCGGGGAAGGCCGGGCAGGCGATCGCGAGCTGCTGGTCGGCGCCGAGCGCCTTGGCCAGCGCGTCGGCGACGGGGCCGATATTGCCGGCGGCGGTCGAATCGAAGGTCGAGCAGTACTTGAAGTAGATCTGGCGGCATCCTTGCGCGCGCAACCAGTCGAGCGCGGCGAGCGACTGCGCGACCGCGTCGGCGGGGGCGATCGTGCGCGACTTCAGCGCGACGATGATCGCGTCGGCGTCGAGCGAGGCACCGGCCTCGGGCACGCCGATCGTCTGGATCGTGCGCATGCCGCTCCTGACCAGCATGTTGGCCAGGTCGGTGGCGCCGGTGAAGTCGTCGGCGATGCAGCCCAGCAGCGGCCGGGCGGGAGCGGCGGAGGAAGCTCGGGAGGAAGCGGTCATGGCGGCGGTCGGGATCAGCGGGCGGGCGGCAGCGTGATGCCGGGGAAGGTCTTGATCACGGCCGAGTCGTCCTCGCCGCCGTGGCCGGCGCTCGAGGCGCTCATGAACATCTGGTGCGCGGTGGCCGACAGCGGCAGCGGGAACTTGCTGCGGCGCGCCGTATCGAGCACCAGGCCGAGATCCTTGACGAAGATGTCGACCGCCGACAAGGGCGTGTAGTCGCCGTCCAGGATGTGCGGCACGCGGTTCTCGAACATCCAGGAGTTGCCGGCGCTGTGGGTGATCACCTCGTAGAGCGCGTCGGCGTCGACGCCCTCGCGCAGGCCCAGCGCCATCGCCTCGGCGGCCGCCGCGATATGCACGCCGGCCAGCAACTGGTTGATGATCTTCACCTTCGAGCCCGCGCCGTGTTCGGCGCCGAGCCGGTAGACCTTGCCGGCGATCGCGGCCAGCACGTCCTCGCAGGCCGCGTAGGCTTCGGCCGGGCCGGAGCTCATGACGGTCATCTCGCCCGAGGCGGCGCGCGCGGCGCCGCCCGAGACGGGCGCGTCGAGCATCAGCAGCCCGGCCGCCTCGACGCGCGCGCCGAGCTGGAGCGCGAAGTCGGGCGCGACCGTGGCGCTGGAGATCACCACCGAGCCGGCGCGCATGGCCGGCACCGCGCCCTGTTCGCCGAACAGCACGGCTTCGGTCTGGGCGGCGTTGACCACCAGCGTGATCAGCACCTCGCAGCGCGCGCCGAGCTCGGCCGGCGTGGCGCAGGGCACGCCGCCCTCGGCCGCGAACGCGGCCAGCACGTCCTCGCGCAGGTCGCAGGCGTGGACGCGGAAACCGGCGCGCAGCAGCGAGCGGGCGACGCCCAACCCCATGGCGCCGAGACCGATGACTCCTACTTGTCGTGACATGGATGAACCTTCGTATGAGCGGGTGGCCCGGCCTGGCCGGGCACGGGATCAGCGGATGCCGGCCTGCGCCAGGCGCCGCGCGGCATTGACCATGTGGGTGCGGGCCGCGTTGCTGGCGGCCAGCGCGTCGCCGGCGCGGATCGCGTCGACGATCGCGGCGTGCTCCTCGCGCACCTGGCGCGAGAAATCCTCGCGCGTCGCCTCGTTGCGGCGCGTGACGGCCACGCCGGCTTCCAGGTACTGGTTCAGGAAGCTCAGCGTCTTGAGGAAGTAGGGGTTGCCGGTGACGGCGGCGATCGTGCGGTGGAAGGCGACGTCCTCGGCCACGCCGTCGAGGCCGGCGGCCACGGCCGCGTCGATCTTCGCCAGCGCCTCGTCGATGCGCATCATGTCGGCGTCGGTACGGCACTTGGCGGCCTCGGCGGCCACCTCGGCCTCGATCGCGCGGCGCACCGACAGCAGGTGCACCAGCGAGCCCGATTCGACCGCCTCCGCGTAGTCGATCCGCAGCGGCCGGATCGCGCCGTGCGTCGCGATGAACACGCCGCTGCCCTGGCGCGGCTCGACCACGCCCTCGTTCTTCAGGCGCGAGATCGCCTCGCGGATCACCGTGCGGCTCACGCCGAATTCCTGCGCCAGCACCGTTTCGGTCGGCAGCTTGCCGGTGCCGGCGAAGGCGCCGATCTCGATCTGCTTGAGCAGTTGCTGGGCAACCGTGTCGCTCATCGCGCGGGCCGGGATTTTCTCGAACATGGATGGACCGGGTTATCAGGTTATGTGGTCATCATACAAATTTTTGTTCGAGAGGTGGCATGAGGGATTACCCGGGGAAGGCTTGGAAAGTCCGCCGTCTAGTGCAGCCGGGCGTTGAAGAACGCCAGCGCCTTGGCGTTGAAGTCCCGGTGGAAGGCGGCGCGATCGAAGCCCGCGCCATCGGTGCAGAGCGTCGGCGAATCATGCGCGAGGCTCGCCGGGCAGGGCGGCAGAAACGCGAAATGCGCGGCACCGGGCACCACGTGCGATTCGGGCCTGGTCGGCAGCGAGCAGGCCAGCGCCGCGATCGTGCCGGCCAGCACGCCGTCGCCGCCGAGCTCGGACGCCCAGAGCTGGATCGGCGCCTTCACGTCCTTCAGGTCCTCGGGATCGGGAAACTCGTTGAGCGGATCGGCCAGCACGTAGGCGCGGATCCGCGGGTCGCGCGCGAGCGGCTGGCTGGGCAGGCGGCGGTTGCGGATCTGCTCGCAGATCGGCAGCTTCGGGTCCGGGCAGGGCACGTTGGCATGCACGAAGTCGGGCCGGCCGCCGGCTAGCACCAGGCCGGTGTAGCCGCCGCGCGAGAAGCCGAAGAAGCCGATCCGGTCGGCATCGATCGATTCCGCCACCGGCGAGGTCGTCAGCAGGTAGTCGATCAGGCGCCGGATGTCGGCCGGCCGTTCGACGAAGGACGAGATGTCGGCGTTGCGGCTCATGTCGGCATGGGTATCGCCGGGATGATCGATCGCGGCGACCACGTAACCCGCGTCGGCCAGCGTCTCGGCCAGGTCGTGATGATTGAGCAGCGAGCCGCCGTGGCCATGCGAGATCACCACCAGCGGCAACTGCCTGCCGAGCGTCGGGCAGTCGCGCGTGGCGCTCAGCGCATAAGGGCCGATCGTCAGCGCTTGCGCGGCGGCGGCGCAGGGCGTCCAGATCGCGAGCTTCAGCGCGGGGCTGTCGCCGTCGGCGGGAACCTGGGCGAAACGCAGGCCGGCCGCCTGCGAGAGCGTGGTGGACAGACCGAACAGCAGCAGCGCCAGCAGCCAGCGTCTCATCGTGTCTCGCTCCGAGGCAGGCGAGCGCGTGGCGGCGGGGGGCCGCAAGCGCCCTGCAAGGTTCGCATTCCGAAACGGGCCGCGCTGTCGCGATGTGCGATGCGCAATGCGCAATGCGTTGAGGGCGCGGCGCCGCCGTGAACGACGACGATGTATAGCCGTGCGCGCGAGGCGCGTCAATCGTGCGCCGCGTCAGGCGGCGCGCCGCTCATCGATCGCGCGCCCTCAGCCGTTGCGCGAGGCCACCAGGAAGGCGCCGAGCACCAGCACGCCCGCGCCCAGCAGGGTCCGCGCCGACAGCGCGCCGCCATGCGCCCCGGCGCTGTCGAGCAGCAGCCCGAACACCAGTTGGCTGGCCACCAGCACGGCGATCGTGGTGCCCGCGCCGAAACGCTGGTAGCCATGGATGCTGGCGAACACGAAGAAGGCGCCGAGCAGCCCTGGCACCAGGCCCCAGCCGCGCAGCGCGCCGGCCAGTTCGCCGAAGCCGGCCTTGCCCGAGCGCATCGCCAGCAGGGTCAAGAGCGCGGCGAGCCCGACCGAGGAATTGACGATCAGCGCGATCAGCACCGTCGAGGCCGATTCGGTGATGCGCGCCATCAGGGTGTTCTGCACCACCACGGCCGCGCCCGCGCCGACCAGCAGGCAGAACGGCAGCCACGGCATCATGGGCGCGGCGCGTCCGGGTTCGGCCGCGCATCCAGCGTCAACTGCATGAACGTCAGGTCCAGCCACTTGCCGAACTTCATGCCGACCTGCTTCAGGGTGCCGGTATGGACGAAGCCGAGCCGCTCGTGCAGGCGCACCGAGCCGGCATTGTTGGCCTCGATGCCGGCCACCATCACGTGCTTGCCGATCGCGCGGGCCCGCTCGATCAGCACCGCCATCAGTTGCGGGCCGAGACCGCGGCCACGCTGGTCGTCGCGCACGTAGATCGAGTGCTCGACCGTGCCGCGAAAGCCGTCGAAGGCGCGCCAGTCGCCGAACGAGGCGTAGGCGACCACCTCGCCGGCTTCGTCGATGCCCACCAGCACCGGATAACCGGCCTTGCGCCGATCGGCGAGCCAGGCCAGGCGATTGGCCGTGTCGACGGCGGTCTCGTTCCAGATCGCCGTGGTCTGCAGGACCGCGTGGTTGTAGATGGCCGTGATACCTTCGATGTCCTGCGGGCCCGCGTCGCGAATTTCCATGCCAGCCTCCTTGGGCTGTCCACTAAATTGAAACGAGTGTACACCATAGTAGACGATATCGATCAACGAATCGGCGCCCGGATTCGCGCCGAGCGCGAGAGCCGCGGCTGGTCGCTGACCAATCTCGCCGAGAATTCGGGCGTGTCGCGCGCCATGATCCACAAGATCGAGCGCGGCGAGAGCAGCCCGACCGCCACCTCGCTGGCCAAGCTGGCGGGGGCCTTCAACCTGAGCATGTCGGCCCTGCTGGCGCTGGCCGAGCTGGAGGACGGGCGCCTGCTGCGGGTGGACGACCAGCCGGTCTGGGTCGATCCGCAAAGCGGCTACGTGCGCCGCCACGTCTCGCCGAAATCGGTGTCGCCGCTGACCCTGGTCGAGATCGACCTGCCGCCGGGCGCGGGGATTCCGATGCCGGCCTCGGCCTACCTGAACATGCGGCAGTTGATCTGGGTGCTGGACGGCACGCTGGTGTTCGTCGAGGGCGGCGAGCGCCATGAACTGCAGGCGGGCGACTGTCTGGAGATCGGGCCGCCCGCCGACTGCGAATTCCGCAACGACAGCACGGCGAACTGCAAGTACGCGGTGATCGTGCTGAAGAAGGGCTAGGGCGCGAAGGCGCCCTGGAGGGATCGGGCCGCGGGGCGGCGTGGTGCCTGCGCCGCGCCTGCGCGACCGATCGGGCGCGCCAAGGGAATAAATCGCCGGGCCGGGCCGTTCTGGTGTCGAGCCGATGCGTGTTCGTACCGCGTCGTGCCTTCTTCGTCCGACATCCACAGGAGGCCTCATGGCCAGCGGCTTGAACCGGTTTTTTCTTCAGGACACACGAGCGTTCTCGACCACCAACTACCTGACCACGGCAGGCGTTTTCCAGGTCAGCGACCAAGTCAACGCGGTCGACCTGCGCAAGGTGGGCGACGGGCAACTGCAGGTGGTGCGCATCGCGCCGACCATGCAGAGCGCGGAGTCCGACGATGCGCCGATTCCCGCCTATTGGGTGCCGCAGGGCGGATCGTTCGACGTGCCGGTGCTCGCCACCGATCGCAAGTTCGTGTTCACGCCGGATTTTTCCGGTTGCTCGCTGCTGGTCGACCAGATCAGCGACCGGACCTACCGCGTCTATCACGTCACGGGCGGCAGCAGCTATCTGCAGACCGAATACAAGAACCGCCGCGCCTCGGGGGCGATGCTGGCGGCGGCCCTCACGCACGAGGGCTACGGCACGCGCGAGTCGCCGCGCGCCTTGTTGTTCATGAAGTTCGAGGAGGGGCGCTGGTGGATCTACTACCAGGGCCAGACCGGTGCCGGTTACGGCCTGGTGGCAGGCGACCAGGTGCAGCGCGTGCAGGGCTCCACCGCCGCCGACACGATCCGCAGCGCGGGCCGCATGCCGGTGGCGAACGTCCTGAAGGGCGAGGTACCGGTGTTTACCGCCGACCGGCTGTGCGACGGACAACTGGTGGTGCCGCGTCCGCCCAGCCCGAATCCGGCGGTGCGCAAGCCGAACGCGCCGCAACTGATGACGAACCTGTGGATCTATTGAGCGGCGCCGGCGCGGCCTTCAACCCTTGGTCGCGCCGAAGGTCAGCCCCGCCACGAAGTGCTTCTGCATCAGGAAGAACATCGCCACCGAGGGCATCGCGGCCAGCACCGAGCCGGCCGAGACCAGGTTCCATGAGGTGGTCCATTGCCCCTTGAGGGCGGCCACGCCGACCGTGATCGGCGCGGCGTCGTCGCCCTGCGTCAGGCACAGCGCCCAGAAGTAGTCGTTCCAGACGAAGGTGAATACCAGGATCGAGAGCGCGGCCAGCGCGGGCCGGATCAGCGGCAGGATGATGCGCACGAACACGGTCCATTCGCCGGCGCCCTCGATGCGCGCGGCTTCCACCAGCTCGAACGGCAACTGCTTGATGAAGTTGCGCAGGAACAGCGCGCAGAAGCCGGTCTGGAACGAGAGATGGAACAGGATCAGGCCGCCCACCGAGTTGTAGAGGCCGAGCTTGAGCGTGAGGTCGCGTACCGGGATCATCAGCACCTGGATCGGCACGAAATTGCCGGCCACGAACACGGTGAACAGCGAGGTATTGCCGGGAAAGCGGTAGATCGCCAGCGCGAAGCCGGCCATCGCCGCCAGCAGGATCGCGCCGGCCACGGCGGGCACCGTGATCAACACGCTGTTCCAGAGGTAATGCAGCATCGGCGAGGCGGTCAGCGCCTCGCGGTAGTTGGCGACGATCGCGATGTGTCGTGGCCAGTCCCAGTAGTGGCCCGCGCTCAGTTCCTCGGAGGAGCGCACCGAGGTGAGCAGCACGGCGAGCAGCGGCAGCAGCCACACCAGCAGCGCGAGCGGCAGCGACAGCTTGTAGAGCGCGCGCGAGGCGGGTTTCCAGCGTTCGATCGGAGTCGGAAACATCGGGGTCTCCCGGGTGGCCTGGGGATCAGCGTTCGCTGCGCAGCAGGTGGCGCAGGTGGAACACGATGTAGAGCATCATGATCGCGAACAGCACGACCGCGATGGCGGACGAATAACCGAGCCGGTAGTACTTGATCGCCTGGTCGTACATGTAGTACGCGAGCACGGTGGAGCTGTCGAACGGGCCGCCGCCCGTCATCACCGAGATCAGGTCGAAGCTGCGCAGCGCGCCGATCACGGTCACCACGATCGCCATGAAGGTGGCCGGCCGCAGTTGCGGCAGCACCACGTGCCACAGCAGGGTCCAGCCTTTCGCGCCTTCCATGCGGGCCGCCTCGATCTGCTCGGCGTTGAGCGTGGTCAGCCCGGTCAGGTAGAGGATCATGCAGTAGGCGGTCTGCGGCCACAGCGCCGCGAAGATGATGCCGGGCGTGGCGTAGCGCGGATCGCCGAGCACCGGGATGCCGTGCCCGAGCAGCAGCTTGAGCAGGCCGAAGGTGGGATCGTAGAACCACGAGTAGATCAGCCCGACCACCACTCCCGACAACACGAAGGGCGCGAAGAACAGCGACTTCAGCAGCCGCATGCCGGCCAGCGCCTGGTTCAGGTACAGCGCGATCGCCAGGCCGAAGGGCGGCGCCAGCAGGAACAGCAGCAGCCAGACCAGGTTGTTCTTCAGCGCCGTGTAGAACGTGTCGGCGTGCAGCAGCTCGGCGTAGTTGTCGAGCCCGATGAAGCCGGGCTCGCTCATGCCGTCCCAGTGGTAGAAGGACAGGCGGATCGTCGAGATCACCGGCCACACCACGTAGAGCGCGAACATCAGGCAGGCCGGCGCGAGGAACAGGAAGGCGGCGAGCCGGTGGCGATGCGGCCGCCGGCGACGCGCGGGCGGCGCCAGCGAGCGTTCGCGCCGCGCGGACGCGGGGCGCGCGCCCTCGTCGCCGGGCGGCGCGGCGGCGGGCGAGAGCGACGAGGACACGGACGAAGGCAAGACGGAACGGGGCACGGCCGATCTCCTGAACCTCCGGAAGCGGCGGCGCGCGAGGCCGCGCCGCCGCTTCCGGCTTACTTCCTGTAGATGCGCTGGCGGGCGGCTTCGAGTTGCGCGAGCACCGCGTCGAGCCGGCTCGGGTCGGCCAGGAACTGCTGCATGCCCTTCATGCCCTCGTCGGCCATCTCCTTGGTCATGTCGCGATCGTAGAACTGCGCGAGGCCGCCCTTGGTGCCGGCCAGCATGCGAAACGCGATCTGCGAGATCGGCTCGTCCGGCGCCGGCGACTGGCTGTTCGCCGACAGCGAGCCGAGCCCCTTGGCGAGCTGCGCGCCCACGGCCGGCGTCTCGACGAAGGCGAGGAAGGCGCGCGCCTCGGCCTTGTGCTTCGCCTTGGCGGGGATGTGCAGCGATTCGACCGGCGCGTCCTCGGCGGTAGGCACGTTCGGGTCCATGATGGGGAAGCGGAAGAAGCCGATGTCCTGCCGCGCGGCCGGCGTGAAGCCGCCGGTGATGAAGGTGCCCATCAGCATCATCGCGGCCTTGCCCTGGAACAGGAAGGGCTGGGCCGCGTCGAGATCGTAGGACAGCGCGTTGTCGATGAAGTAGCCGGCGTCGATCAACTGCTTCCAGGCGGCATAGACCTTCTTCACGCGCGCGTCGGTATAGGCGACCTCGCCCGCCATCAACTGCTGGTGGAAGGCATTGCCGTTCAGGCGCAGGTCCAGGTAGTCGAACCAGCCCGCGAGCGTCCAGGCATCGCGCCCGCCCACTGCGATCGGCGCGACGCCGGCCGCCTTCAGCTTCTTGCAGGCATCGAGGAAGTCGGCCCAGTTGCCCGGCTCGCCGGCGATGCCGGCCTTCTTGAAGGCGCTCCGACTGTAGAACATGCCCCAGCCGTAATAGACGGTCGGCGCCGCGTAGGGCTTGCCCTGGAAGGACGAGGCTTCCCTGGTGGAGGCGTACATGCCGTCCCAATGGTTCTTCTGCCAGTCCTGCGAGAGATCCTCGAACAGGCCGCGCTTGGCGTAGTAGGCCATGCGCTCGCCGTCGTGCCAGTTGACGATGTCGGGCGGCGCCGTCATCAGCCAGTTCGGCAACTGCACCTTGTAGGCCTCCTCGTCGACGAAGGACAGCTTGACCTCGGTGCCGGGATGCGCCTTGCGGAACGCGTCGATCACCTCGCTCCAGACCGCGCGCTGGCTCGCGCCCTTGAAGGCGATATTGACGTTCAGCGTATCGGCCTGCGCGAGCGGTGCGCCGAGGCCGGTCAGCAAGGCGGCGAGCGCGGCGTACCTGGCGAGGCCGCGGCGCGGGCGTGACTGATGGATCTGCATCTGCTGTCTCCGTGTCTGGACTGCGTTTTATGGTGTCTCGGTCCTGGCTTATTGCGTGGCTTCGTGCTCGGGCGAGCGATAGGCGGCGACGCCGGCCGCCTCGATGCGCCGCGTGCCGATCACGATCGCCGCATCGGGAATGGCGGCGTCGAGCATGTGGGCACCCGGGCCGTAGTTGAAGACCCAGCTGAGCTTGCCGCGCCGGCTGACGCGTATCGAGTCGCCGAGCGCGACCGGCTCGAGGCCGGCTTCGCGGGCGATGCGGGCGAACAGCGCGGCCGTGGTGGCCTCGTCGAACAGGCTCGCGAGATAGTGCAGCGAGCCGTGGTGCAGCCAGGCCGGATGGCCGTCCTCGAAGCGCGCGCGAATCTCGGTGGCGGCGTGCCCGGCCTCGACCAGGTCGCGCCAGTGATGCGCCTCGCCCCGGTGCGCGGCCTCGTGTTCGGTGGCGGCGAGTTGCACCGGCTCGGCCAGGTTCGGCCGCAGCGATTCCACGCGCCACACGCGGATCGGCAGGATCGAGGCCAGCGGGCCGGGCGGCAATTCGGCGGGAATCCGCAGCTCGGCCGTCTTCGAGCCGCTGCGCGGGCCGAGCACCACCTGCGCGCCGCTGGCGGCCAGCCGCGCGGCGAAGTCGTCGGGCAGGATCGGCAGCGGGGGCACTACCACCAGGCGGTAGCCGTCGAGCGGCGCGTCGGCCGGCACGATGTCGACGTCGAGGCCGAGCGAGCGCAGCGCCGAGTAGTACTCGACGGCGAAGCGCGGATAGTGGAAGTCGGCGCCTTGCGGGTGGATCTCGAACAGCCATTTCGCGGTGTAGTCGAACACCAGCGCGACGCGGGCACGTACCGGGCCGCTCGCGTCGGCGTCGCGATCGGCCCGCAGCGCGCGCAGTTCCTCGGCGACGACGGCGGCCTCCTTGCCGCCGAGATCGAGCCGGTTGTCCGGCGTGTTCAGCCCGGCATGCATCTGCTCCTGCGCGAACGGCGCCTGGCGCCAGCGAAAGTAGGACACGCAGCCGGCGCCGTGCGCGAAGGCTTCCCAGCTCCACAGGCGCACCATGCTCGGCAGCGGCGAGGGGTTCCATTGCGCCCAGTTGACCGGCCCCGGCTGCTGCTCCATCACCCAGAACGGCAGTTTCGACATGCCGCGGTAGAGATCGTGGTTGAAGCTGGCGAAATCGGGATGACCGGTGCGCAGGTAGCGCGCCTTCACCGTCGGCGCGTACCACTGCTCCTCGAGCGCGCCGAGCGGGTAGCTGTCCCAGGCGGCGATGTCGAGATCGGCCGCCACCGGGTAGTGGTCGAACTCGGTGAACAGTTGCATGAAGTTGTGCGCGATCGGCCGTCCCGGCGAATGCGCGCGGATCAGCTCGACCTGCATGCGGTTGTAGCGGCGCACCTCGTCCGAGGCGAAGCGGCGGTAGTCGAGCCGATGCGAGGGATGCGCCTCGGTGACGGTGCCGACCGGCGCGTCGATCTCCTCGAAGCCGCGATACTCCATGCTCCAGAACACCGTGCCCCAGGCCGCGTTGAGCGCGCCGATGCTGCCGTAGCGCGTGCGCAGCCAGTCGCGGAAACGCGCCAGCGCGGCCGGCGAGTAGCTGAGCACCGTGTGGTGGCAGCCGTATTCGTTGTCGGTCTGCCAGTAGGCGACGGCCGGATGTTCGCCGTAGCGCCGCGCGACCGCCTCGCAGATGCGTCGCGAGGCTTCGAGATAAACGGGCGAGGAGAAATCGTAGTGGCGTCGCGAGCCGAACTGGCGCGGCCGGCCGTCGGCGCCGATCGCGAGGATCTCGGGATGAAGGTCGATCAGCCATTTCGGCGGCGTCGCGGTGGGCGTGCACATCACCACCTGCAGGCCCGCCGCGCCGAGCGTGTCGATCGCGCGATCGAGCCAGCCCCAGTCGTATTCGCCGGGCGTGGGCTCGATCCGGCTCCAGGCGAATTCGGCGATGCGCACGCGCTCGATGCCGAGCGCCTTCATGCGCGCGGCGTCGTCGCGCCAGAGGGCTTCGGGCCAGTGCTCGGGGTAGTAGCAGACGCCAAGATGCATCGGAGGTTCCTCGTGCGGGTACGTTCGTCAGGTCAGGGAGGGCAGGGCGGCGGCCTGCGCCGCGCGTGGCGCGATCGCGAAACCGTCGGCGCCGAACAGGTGGCAGGACATGGCGGGTGCGTGCAGGCCGAGGGTGTCGCCGCGCGCCACGCGCAGGCCGCCGGGCGCCTTCGCGATCAGCGTCGCGCCGGGCTGGTCGAGATGCACGTAGCTGTGTTCGCCGAGCGCCTCGACCAGCGTCACGCGGCGCGTCAGCGTCACGGCAGCGGTGGCTTGCGCGCCGTCGTTGCCCGAGGCGAGCACCAGGTGCTCGGGGCGAATGCCGAAGCACACGTCGTCGCCGGGCCGCAGGCGGCTCGGGTCGACCGGCAGCCGCGCGCTTTCCTGGCCGCCCTCGAGCCGGATCGTGACGCCGTGCTCGTCGGCTTCCAGCACCTTCGCCTCGATGAAGTTCATGCGCGGCGAGCCGATGAAGCCGGCCACGAAGCGGCTGGCCGGGCGATGGTAGAGCTCGAGCGGCGCGCCGACCTGGGCGATGCTGCCGTGGCGCTCGGTATCGGCGCCGCTGTGCAGCAGCACGATGCGATCGGCCAGCGTCATCGCTTCCACCTGGTCGTGCGTGACGTAGACCACGCTGGCCTCGCCGAACTGGCGATGCAGGCGGCCGATCTCGATGCGGGTCTGGCCGCGCAGCGTCGCGTCGAGGTTCGACAGCGGCTCGTCGAACAGGAACACGCCCGGCTCGCGCACGATCGCGCGGCCGATCGCGACGCGCTGGCGCTGGCCGCCGGAAAGCGCCTTGGGATGGCGCTCGAGCAGGGCGTCGAGCTGCAGGATGCGGGAGGCCTCGCGGACCTTGCGGTCGATCTCGGCCTTGGGCGTCTTCGCCAGGCGCAGGCCGAACGCGATGTTCTCGTAGACCGTCATGTGCGGGAACAGCGCGTAGCCCTGGAACACCATCGCCACGCCGCGCTGCGCGGCGGGCACGTCGTTGACGCGGCGCCCGCCGATCGACAGCTCGCCGCCGCTGACGTCCTCCAGCCCGGCGATCATGCGCAGCAAGGTGGACTTGCCGCAGCCCGAGGGCCCGAGGAACACGCAGAATTCGTGCGCGCCGATTTCCAGGTCGACGTCGCGGATCACCGGCGCCGCGTCGCCATAGGCCTTCCATACATCCTGCAAAACGATGCTGGCCATTCCCGCGTCTCCATGATTTAATTGCGCTCGATGTGTGATTAAGCGCTTAACCTTCCAGCTTCGAAAAAACGATCGTCGAGGCGATCGTCGTTTCCAGGCTCGGGTTGTCTGTCGATCATCGAGCGCGATTTGCCAACTGGCAACTATTTTTCCGCTGTCCCAGATATTGACGTCATGCCGACCCTGACCGAAGTGGCCCGCGCCGCGGGTGTGACACCCGCCACCGTTTCCAACGTGCTGCGCAATCGCGGCCGGGTGGGCGCGAAGACGCGCGAGCGCGTGCTGGCCGCGATCGAGGCGCTGGGCTACCGGCCGCACCTGGCGGCGCGCGCCTTGGCGGAAGGGCGCGCGCCGACCATCGCGCTGATGGTGTCGAGCATCGCCAACCCCTTCTATCCCGAGTTCGCGCTGGCGGTCGAAAGCGCGCTGCGGCGCAGCGGCCGTTTCCTGATCATCTGCAATACCGAGGGCGATCCCGATACCGGCCGCGCCTACCTCGACCAGATCGCCGGCACCTTGTCCGAGGGCGTGCTGGTGATGAACGCGAACCTGCGTTTCGAGGACCTGCATGCCACCGAGGCGCGCGGCGCGGCGGTGGTGCTGTGCATGTGGGAGCGGCCCGATGCGCCGCCGGGGCTGCCCTGCGTGGCGGTCGATTTCCGGCGCGCCGGCGAGCTGGCGGCCAATCACCTGCTCTCGCTCGGGCATCGCCGGATCGGCGCGATCGTCGGCAGCAAGGCCTGGGGCATCCACACGGCGCGCTACGAGGGCTTCGTGGCCGCGCTCGATGCGGCGGGCCTCGACGGCGCGGCGGCGCCGATGGTCTACGCGCCCGATACGATGCAGGGCGGCCAGGCCGCGGCGCGCGAACTGCTCGACGCGCATCCCGACCTGAGCGCGCTGTTCACCACCAACGATCTGCCGGCGCTGGGCGCTATCCGCGCGGCGGCCGATGCCGGCATCGCCGTGCCGGCCGAGTTGTCGATCGTCGGCATCACCGACATCCAGCTCGCCAGCGAATTCCGGCCGGCGCTGACCACCGTGACGGTGCCCACCGTCGAGGCGGCCGAGCAGGCGGTGGCCTTGCTCGACGAGTTGATCGCCGCGCGCGACGGCAGCGGTTCCGGCCAAGGCGCCGCGCCGCGCATGTCCGTGAGTTCCGAGCCGCGCCTGGTGGTGCGCGATTCGACCGGGCCGGCGCGTTCGATGCGCGACTAGCGCGCGCGGGCTCGTTGCGTCCGCAACGAGCCGCTTCCATTCCGTTTCCCGTCATGGCTTGCGCCGCTCATTGTGGGCGGCGGTAATCCTCCGACGATTTCCCTCCTTCCGTCCGACCTTTGTGCGTCGCATCGAGACGCTTGCTCATTGAATGATGTTCGTCATATCATGTTGCATGATGGTCGTCATATTATGGCGATGCGCGGCGCCCGTGAGCCGCGCCCGGCAAGGCGCCGGGGCGTATCACGGGCGCCGCGCGCGCATCCGGCCGCTCTCCGTCAGCCAGGGCCGGGCACCCCGCAGCGGTGGCCCGACCTGCCAGGCACCCCCGATTACAGGAGTCAAGCATGCAAGACAACAACGCCGCCGCAGGCGATGCCGCGGCAGGGCGCGATGCACCCCGCAAACGACGGATCATTCCTTTCGTCATCCTGACGGTCGTGGTGATCGGCGCGGTGGGTTACGGCATCTACTGGTGGTTGAGCGGACGTTTCTACGAGTCGACCGACGATGCCTATGTCGGCGGCAACGTCACGGTGATCTCGCCGCGCGTCTCGGGCTACGTGGCGCGCGTGCTGGTGGCCGACAACGCGCTGGTCCATGCCGGGCAGCCGCTGATCGAGCTCGATCCTGCCGATTTCAAGGCGCGCCTCGACGCGGCGCAGGCCGAGGTCGACGCGGCCAAGGCGGCGCTCACGCGCCTCGACGCGCAGCACCAGCTGGTGGAGGCCGACATCGCGCAAGCCCAGGCGCAAGCCGATGTCGACACCGCCTCGCTGCAGTTCGCCAATCGCGACGCCGAGCGCTACAGCAATCTCGCCGAATCGCATTCGGGCACGCAGCAGGATTCGCAGCGCGCGCAGACCTCGCTCGACCAGGCTCGCGCCCGCGTGCGCGCCTCGGCGGCGGCGGTCAACGCGCAGCGCCGTCAATTGACGGTGATCGAGGCGCAGAAGGTCGAGGCGCAGGCGCGCGTGGAGCAGGCGCAAGCCTCGATGCGCAATGCCAGGCTCGATAACGGCTACACCACGCTCTACGCGCCGGTCGACGGCTACGTCGGCAATCGCTCCGCGCATCCCGGCACCTACGTGGCGGCCGGCACGCAGCTGATGTCGCTGGTGCCCGCCAAGGGCCTGTGGATCGACGCGAACTTCAAGGAAGACCAGATCCGTCACATGCGCATGGGCCAGGCCGTCGAGATCGAGGCCGACGTCGACTCGGGCCTGAAGATCGAAGGGCATGTGGAGAGCCTGGCGCCCGCCACCGGCTCGGTGTTCAGCGTGATCCCCGCGCAGAACGCCACCGGCAACTTCACCAAGATCGTGCAGCGCGTGCCGGTGCGCATCGCGCTCGACCCGGCCGTCGCCTCGCTCGGCGCACTGCGTGCCGGGCTGTCGGTGGTCGCCACCGTCGATACCCGATCGGCCGCGCGATGAGCACGCCCGCCCAGGGAGCCGCGAGCGCCCATCCCCCCGTGCTGCCGTTCGCGGTGATGTGCGTGGGCATGTTCGTCGCGCTGCTCGACATCCAGGTGGTGGCCGCCTCGCTGCAGGACATCGGCGGCGGCCTGTCGGCCGGCCAGGACCAGATCGGCTGGCTGCAGACCGCCTACCTGATCGCCGAGATCATCACGATTCCGCTGTCGGGCTGGCTCACGCGCGTGTTCTCCACGCGCTGGCTGTTCGTGGCCTCGGCGATCGGCTTCACGATCGCCAGCATGCTCTGCGGGCTGGCCTGGAGCATCGGCAGCATGATCCTGTTCCGCGCCTTGCAGGGCATGCTCGGCGCGTCGATGATCCCCACCGTGTTCACCTCGTCCTTCCACTACTTCCAGGGCAAGCGCCGGCAGATGTCGGCCGCGGTGATCGGCACCATCGCGGCGGTGGCGCCGGCGCTCGGGCCGGTGATCGGCGGCTGGATCACCGACACCATGTCGTGGCGCTGGATCTTCTACATCAACGTGATACCGGGCCTCTTGGTCGCGCTCGGGGTGGCGACCATGGTCCGCATCGACGAGCCGGACATCTCGCTGCTCAAGGACGCCGACTATCCCGGCATCGTGCTGATGGCGGTGTTCCTCGGCTTCCTCGAATACGTGCTGGAGGAAGGCTCGCGCTGGAACTGGTTCGACGATGCCGACATCCGCCACTCGGCCTGGATCTCCGGTATCGCCGGCGTGCTGTTCGTGTGGCGCAGCCTGGTGTACGCGCATCCGGTGGTGGACCTGCGCGCATTCTCCAACCGCAACTTCACGATCGGCTGCATCCTGTCCTTCATCACCGGCATCGGCATCTTCAGCACCATCTACCTGCTGCCGCTGTTCCTCGGCTACGTGCGCGGCCTGTCGGCGCTGCAGACCGGCGCGATCGTCTGCGCCACTGGGCTCGGCGGCTTCCTCGGCGTGCCGGCCTACATGTCGCTCGCCAACCGGGTCGACACGCGCTACCTGATGATGTTCGGCCTCGCCATGTTCGGCCTGTCGATGCTGAGCTTCGCGCAGATCACGCACGAATGGGGCGGCGACCAGTTGTTCTGGCCGCAGATCATCCGCGGCCTGCCGCAGGTGTTCGCGGTCGCGCCGGCCGTCACGCTCGGGCTCGGCAGCCTGCCGATGGCGCGCGTGAAGTATGCGAGCGGCCTGTTCAACATGATGCGCAACCTGGGCGGCGCGGTCGGCATCGCGATCTGCGGCGCGATCCTCAACAACCGCACGAACTTCCACTTCGAGCGCATCGCCAGCGCGCTGACGAGCAGCAATGCCGCCATGCAGTCGCTGCTCGACGGCTCGCAGGCGAGCTTCGGGCAGGCCTTCGGCGACACCGCGCACGCGGCCTCGGCCACGCTGCTGCAACTGCGCTCGCTGGCGTTCCGCGAAGCCTCGACGATGGCCTACGCGGATGCGTTCCTGGTGATCGGCGCGGCCTTCGCGCTGGCCGTCCTGCTGGCCCCGATGCTGCGCAAGGTAGGTGCGCCGCCGCCCCCGAGCCGCGACTCCGGACACTGACATGGATGCGAACAAGATGGTTTCGATGAATACCGAGCGGCGCCTGCCATGGCGCGCACTCGCGCCGGCCGCGCTGGCGAGCCTGCTGCTGGCGGGCTGCATGGTCGGCCCCGACTATCACCGGCCCGAGCTGGCGATGGCCGACCACTATCATTCCGGCGCCGCGCTCGGCCAGCTCGCGAGCGACGGCAACGCCGACCTGGCCCGCTGGTGGCGCGGCTTCGACGATCCGGTGCTGACGCGCATCGTCGAGCGCGTGCTGGCGCAGAACCTCGACCTCGAGGCTGCCCAGGCGCGCGTGATCCAGGCGCGCGCGGCGGCGGGGCAGGCCGCCACCGGCTGGTTGCCGCAAGGCAGCCTGGACGGCAGCGTCACCGAGCAGCGCCAGTCGCTGGTGAGCCCGTTCGGCACCGTGGCGAGCCAGTTCCCCGGCTACAAGCGCAACATCACGGTCGAGCAGATCGACGTGGGCGCCAGCTGGGAGCTCGATCTGGCGGGCGGCCTGCATCGCCAGGCCGAGGCGCTGCGCGACGAGGCCGACGCGGCCGAGGCCTCGCGCATGGGCACGCGCGTCTCGGTGGTGGCCGAGGCCGCCGACGCCTACTTCCAGCTGCGCAGCGCGCAGGCCGCGATCGTGCTGCTGCGCGAGCAGATCGATACCGACCAGGCCTATGTGCGCGTGATGGACGACCGGGTCCACCAGGGCGTCGCGCTCGATCGCCAACGCGACGACGCCGAGGCCACGCTCGCGCAGGATCGGGCGCTGCTGCCGGGGCTGCGCACGCTGGCCGAGCGCCAGCGCAACCGGCTCGACGTGCTAATGGGCGACGCGCCCGGCACCAACGCCGCCGCGATCGGCGATACGCCGCCCGACATGTGGGTCTCGCCGGGGCTGCCGGCCGACCTGCGCCCGGCCGACCTGTTGCGGCGGCGGCCCGACGTGATCGCGGCCGAGCGCAAGCTGGCCTCGTCGACGGCCGGCATCGGCGCGGCGCTCTCGCAGTATTACCCGGACATTTCCTTGTCCGGGCTGCTCGGCTTCGACCGTATGAACAACGGCAGCCTGTTTACCGCGCGCGCCTTCGAGCCCACCGCGCTGGCCGGGCTGCACTGGCGCCTGTTCGATTTCGGCCGCGTCGATGCCGAGGTCACGCAGGCCAAGGGGGCGCGCGCCGAGGCCTTCGCGCGCTACCGGCAATCGGTGCTGCGCGCCAGCGAGGATGTGGAGAACGCGCTGGTGGCGCTGGCCGAGGCCGGCGAGAACACCGATCAGTGGCGCGCGGCGGTGGGCGCGAACAGCCGCGCCGAGCAATCGGCGCAGCGCAGTTACCAGCAGGGCGCGGCCGCCGAGGGCGACCTGCTGCTGCGCCGGCGCAGCCTGCTGGAGGCGCGCCGCGCCTGGGTGCTGGCCAGCGGCGATCGGGCGCGCGCCACGGTGGCGGCCTATCGCGCGCTGGGCGGCGGCTGGGCGCCGGAAGCGCCGCACGATTCGCACGAGGCGGCGCTGGCCAGCAATGCATCGGCATCGACCGCGCCGGCTGCGGGTACGTCGCACGCGAACGCGATGCCGTAAGGGCCGCGCGCCCGCTTGCCCGGCCTCGCTCAGCGAATGGGGCGGGGTCGCGGCAGAGGGCGGCGTGGTATGTTGTAGCGTTATTTGGCGAGGTGAGACGGATGCGATACAGCCCCGAGCACAAACAGGAAAGCCGCAATCGCGTGCTGGCGGCGGCGGCGCGCGCGATCCGCGAACAGGGTCCGGACAACGTCAGCGTGGCCGCCGTGATGGCCGAGGCGGGTCTCACGCATGGCGGGTTCTACGCGCATTTCGCATCGAAGGGCGCGCTGATCGTGGCTGCCATCGACTTCATGTTCGACGAGACCGCCGCGCGCCTGGACAAGCGCATGCACGGCAAGTCGCCGCGCGAGGCGCTGCTCGCCTATATCGACCACTACCTGTCGGCCACGCATTGCGCCGCGCGCAATACGGGTTGCCCGATCGCCGCGCTCGGTTCGGATATCCCGCGCCTCGACGACGAGACGCGCGCCGCCTTCGCGCGCGGCATGGAGCGGCAGCAGGAGCGCATCGCGGGGCAACTGCAGTTGCTCGGTTACGAGGATGCCGATTCGATGGCGCGCTCGATGCGCTCGGAGATGTTCGGCGCGCTGCTCAGCGCGCGGCTGGTGGACGGCGAGGCGCGCGAGGAGATTCTGGAGACCTCGCGGCGCGTGCTGTTGAAGCGGTTTCATCTGGAAACCGAAGCGGTGGAGTGAGTTGGGGGTGCATCGGTGCGCGCCGCGAGTCATTCGCGATATCGATGCACCTCGACGCGATCCGCGACATGTGCCAGCCAGTCGGCGTAACTCGTCGCCACCTGTTCGCGTTCCGGATCGTCGTGCCAGATGCGAATCACCTGTCCGAACGTGCCCCCAGGCGCTGGATCGAGATCGAGGCATAGGTGATTGCCGCTACCGTCGTGCGTGAAAGGAATCCACCCTGGGTTGTACCAATCGTCTCGTATGCCCGGTTCGGGCTCGGAACTCATGCCGTCGAAATCACCGCTGTCGGCCAGCCCTCTCCAGATTGACCATTGAACAAGGATGTCTCGCGCGCTCAACAAGCGGTCGCTATCAACCAGCGCGTTATGCGGTTGCACCTGGCCATCATGCATGCGCAGGCTGTCGAGCAAGGCCTGGGGCAGGGACGCCTGGGTAGCGGCTTGCAACCGCGCGATATCGTCGTCGTTCGCCGGTTCGTTGAAACCTCCCGGCAGCAGTCCTGGACAAGCGAATATCGCTGCCTCGATGCGTCGCCAGACCAAGGGAAGATCGGCAGACGGCAGCGACGGGGCGGACGATATGCTGTCGACCGTCGACGAGGGTGCTTCTTTCCGTGATGCGATGGCCGGCATCGTGGGATGAAGGAGGATATCGGGAGAGGTCCGATCCAATCGAAGAAACAGGACCGGGCTTCCTGATTCGATCGACTTGTCACCGGCCGGGATTGCCACGAGCACATCCGCATTCGCGACGCCGCTAATTTGACCTTCCCCCTGGAACGGTAGCAATTTGATCGATGACCTGCCGTCCGCGCCGAGATCCCGGTTACCCCATCGCATCGCATTGAACTCGGAATCTCGCTCGACCGAGTGCGCGACGATGCCGGTTTCCCACTGCGGGCCGGGCATCGCGACATGTTCCAGCAGGCCGAGCACATGCGCCGCCACGGTATGTAGGCCGATGGCCACGGCACCGATGTGGCCCGGGAAATTGAGCAGCGTGGCTTGATCGTAGGCGGTCAGCGTCTGCGTGCCGCCTGGTGTGCCGTCGGGCCGCAACCGCGGAATGGTCCATCGCTTTGACGGCGAGCGATCCTCGCTCCGTCCGAGATCGAATCGTCCGGCAGGCGATTGCTTGATGTCGATGGTCATTCGCGCATTTGTATACTGCGTCTGCCCGTTCAGACCACGGGTCTGAAATGGCGGACTACCGGGCAACCCGGCACCGATGATCAGGTCGTAGCGCTTCGACAACTCGGAAAGCCGCTGCTTGAAAAGCTGTTCGTCGTGCTGCACTGCATGTGGCGCCTGAATCGGGTTCGGTGGCGTGAGGTACTCGACCGCGGGAACCTCGTAACCCCACTGGCGCAACACCGCGCGCACGTAGGCGCCAGTCGCGTCGGGCCGTCGCCAGGGCTCGCGCACGGCTTCCGACATGGCCCGATCGTGGCCGACGATCAGGACGCCGATGCGCGGGCGTTTGACCACGTTCACTTCACGCAAGCCAGCGGCGATCAGCGCCAACTGATGGCGAGGGCCAAGACGCGTCCCCTTGGAAACCACCACCTCGCCCTGCCGATATTCGCTACCCGTCGTGACGACATTGCGCGATTCCGGCAACGGATACTGCAAAACCAGATAGGGCTGCTCATTACGGTATGCAGGCCGATGCTCGACATGCGAGGCAACGGTGTCCGCATGTTCGGGGAGTGGAAACCAGGCGGCGGCTTCGGCTGCTCGTCCCATCTGAAGTGCGCGGGACGCGGGGCTGGCATCGCCGGTCAGCAGCAGGCGCAATCCCGAGTCGACGCGTAACTCGGCAGGCTGGCGCGCTGTCGCGGCTGCCGTGTCGGCTGCGCGCAACGCATAGCCGTCGCAACTCGCCAACGCGACTGCCGGTACGTCACCGGGCGCAACGATATCGATTGCCGTGACACGCGCCAAGGCGTCCTCGACCGTGACTGTTTCAATCAACATCGCGCCTGGGACGGCATGTGCGCATAGCTCGTAGGCCTGTTTCAGCCAGGCAGGGAAGACTGCTTGTTCGCGCATACGTTCCTCGAATGCCATATCACGGCTCGCGGGGCTAATCGCGAATCGCATTTCCTTGGGGATGCGACAGAATCGGAGATCATCGCTTCGTCGCGCTTGCGCATCGACGTCGATGTGCAATGGTTGATTATCGGGCATGCATTGCCGCAAGTAGATGATGTCGAGGAATGAGTCTGCTCGACGCTCATTGCCTTTGTCGATTCGATGTCCCGTCGATTTCTCGTTCGTGACGTTCTCGCGATATTCCTTGTCGGTTCGCCTCTTGCATAGGAATATGCATCACCGGACCGGCTGGGGCGCATTGGAAGGATTCGTTCCATCTGGTTGTTTTTGTTTGACGAGAACAATACATTCTAGGCGCAACGAGAGGGATGATTTCGATGACGTCAAGGTTTCGGCGCGCGTTGATTGGCGCGATCGCGCGAGTGTCGGTCGCGCTGCTGTTTGTTTCAGGCATTGCAACCGGCGCCCGGGCTCAGCAGATGGATTTCGGCGGCATGTACGGCATGGGCGGAACGCCGTCGGGTACCTATTTCAACAACCCGGCCACCCATGCGCCGTCCTGCCCGGCGGGCTATACCGCTTATCAGGTGCTCGGCACGTCCAACGTGGACTGGCCAGCCTTCTGGTGCGGGCGTCCGCATGTCAGCGGTGTCGATCCGCTATTCGATTTTGGCGGAACCTACGCTTATTCATCGAGCACGGCCCAGGGTGCCGTGCCTTGGAAAGGCTATAACGCCTACGTCAATCCGTTCACTCATACGGATACCTGTCCACCGGGATATTCGAGCAGCCAGGTTCTGGGCACACCGAACGTCGACAACACGCTGTACTTTTGCTATCGGCCCCATCAGGCAAGTGGCCCGTCGATGACATTCGGCGGCATGACGGGAGACGGGCTGCCGCCTTATCCGAATCCGGCCACCGGCACCAGCTACACCTGTCCCCAGGGTTATGTGCGATACAGCGCCTACGGAACGCCTGGCGTCGATTATGCGATCTTCTACTGCGGAATCGCGGTCGATACGTCGTCCGTCAAGGCCGGCGATGGCTCGCTTGGCATTGGCGAGCCATTGGTATCGAATACCATTGTCAACAACTGGGGACTGCAGGATCAGATCAATGGCATCCTCTCGCTCCATCCGCGTGTCGTGAGGATGTGGATGTTGAGTTGGCAGGAATTCAGCGGCATATCGGCCGGTGTCGTTCAGCCGAATCCCGCCAACCTGGCGCTCTACCAGCAGTCCGTCGATCAACTGGTGCGGGCCGGTGTGACCGTGGTGGGAATGGACAACTCCTATCCATCCTGGATGACCGGCTCCAGCACGACGGCCGATTCGGCGAGCATTCCGTGCCCGGGCAGCGGTGCGCCCTACACCACATTTCTCGCCAACTGGCAGGCTACCTGGAAGGCACAAGCGCTGGCATTTCCCGGCATCGCCCAATGGGAAATCGGAAACGAGCTCAATGGCGCAAGGACGCTGTTGCCGATCCAGACCGGCGCCGGTTCGTGCGGCAAGACGACGTTCAATTATGCCGATCGCCTCAGGATTGCCCTCGATCTCATGTACTGGGGAGATCGCGGCGTCAAAGCTGGTAATCCGGGCGCGACGGTGTACATGCCGGCCGCGGCGCCTGTCACGGCGGATGACATTGCCTCGAACGATCCGAGCCTGAATGGAATCGCGAGGTATCTGGGCGACATCTACCGGGCCATCGCCGCGAATGGCGCTCTGTCGACGAACAAGCGTGACTATTTCGACGGGGCGAACTGGCATCCCTACATCGCCCAGGACGCCACCATGAGCACCTGGGTTGCCACCAACCAGGCGGTGCACGATGTCCTGGCAAGCAATGGGGACGGCGGCATTCCGGTCCTGCTGTCGGAGGACGGCTATACCACGCCCAACACCTCGGCTTCGCAGCAAGCCATGCTCGACACGATCAATCTCACGCAGACTAACCTGCCCTGGGTCAGGTACCTGATCTGGTTCAGGGCGTTCGCCAACAGCCCGGATCCGGAATACGCCATCCTGCTTGGATTCCCGTTCCAGCAAACCTTGTCGTCCCAGGTGTTTTGCCAATTCACCGGATGCGGCAATCTCCCGTATCGGCAGTATTGACACGGGAGCAGGCATCACACCACGAGACCCGAGCGGCGGATGGCCCGCGCCGCGAATCTCGTCGATAATCGCTCGTCGTCCAACTACAAAATCTCACCGCGAGGGCCGCAAGATGCAAAAACGAAAATGGATGGGGGCTGCCGGCTGGCTGCTGGCAGCGATGCTTGCGTGGCTGCCGGCAGCATGGGCTACGCCCACCGACGTGTCGGCTGGTTCTTTTGTCTTCCTCAGCCCGGAAACCGCCTGCGCGGCGAACCCGCAGAACTGCATCACCACCAACGCCGCGGCGGCGGGGACGGCGGTCGATGCGCTGGTCCAGGCCGGTGGCGCGTTCTTCCTGCTGCCGTCCCTGGATCGCTTCGATCCGCAGGTGCTCGAATCCGCCATCGCGTCCCGCCACAAGAAATTCCTCAGCTTCGAGGAATGGGCCTTCCAGGCAGCGCGATCGACCGGCAAGTTCGATTGCGCGTCCTATACGGCAAACCGCATCGTCCCGTTCCTGTTGCCCTTGAAGGCTGCCTATCCTGACGCGTTCTACGGCTTCAATCTCGCCGACGAACCCGGCAGCTCGGTTCATGCGGACCTGGGACAGTTGCGCGCCTGCCTGAAGCAGCAACCCCAATTCGCGGCGATGAAGATCTTCGTCAACCTGGGGCCGGCCAATGCGAATTCGGCGGCCCTGAACGATTACCGCTCGCCCAAGGCAGATATCCTGTCTCCGGCCGAGTACGGGGTGGACTGCAGCAGCAATACCATTGCCAACCGCAGCCTGACCAACATGGTGATTGCCAATTACGGCGCCTATGTCCGTTCGGCCATCAACAACATCGGGCCGGACATCCTGGCGTTCGACAATTATCCGTTTACGCCTGCTTTCGATACCTGCTCCGCGGCGCGCGAATTGATCACCAGCGAGAACATGAGCAATATCGCCGGCATCGCGCGTACCGCCGGCATTGCCTCGGTCGCCTACCTCCAGAACATGCGCACGCCGCCCGGCGTCACCCCGGTGAGATTCGACAGCGCGGGATTCCACGCGCTGCGCTGGTACTCGGCCTGGTTCTTCACGTTCGGCGGGCAGGGTTTCGCGAACTTCCTCAGTCATGACGCGTCGGCGAGCGTCGCGGGAATCCCGATGCAGGGCATGCTCTCGATCGACAACACGCCGCGCGATCTGCTCAACGAGCAGCAGTCCACCTTCGGGATGAACAGCCAGGTCCAGGCGAACCTCCAGGGATATCCGTTCCAGGATTTCGTCGCGCCCTGGTTGGGTGTCAACACCGGCACCGTGATCGGCTGGCTGCCCTCGACGGATCTGATGGCGGGCGAATATGGCACGCCGGCCGGCGGCCGCGTGATGCTCTTCATCGCAAGCCGGCCGATCACGGGCACCGTCGGCACGACGCTCGGGCTCAATCAATGGTGGGCGAAGATCGAGCAGCTCGATTTCAATACCGGCACGTGGAAGGTGGTGGGCACCAGCACCAATGCCATCACGGTGTCGCTGGGCGATTTCCCGGGCGCGCTCTATCGTCTATCGAGCCAGCCCTGAACGAAGGGCGGACCTCGGTCCGCCTCACCCCTCCCGCCGATTCCCATGCTCGTCCCGCTCCCGCGCGGGCGGCATGTGCAGCAAGGCCTCGACCCGCTCCATCCTCTGCCGGGCCAGCTCGGGCTGCCGGCTCACCATGCTGATCACCAGCATCTCGCAGAGCGCGAGCGCCGGCACCGAGCTCTCCAGCACCTCGTAAGGCCGCCCGTGCACGCGCAGCACCACCTCGGCGAAGGCGCCGATCGGCGACATCCATTCGTCGGTCAGCAGCAGGATCCGCGCGCCCTGCCGATGCGCGGTGGCGGCGAACTCGATCACCGCTTCCTGGTAGCGGCGGAAGTCGAGCAGCAACAATAGGTCGCCGGGCCCGATGTCGGCGAGGATGCCCCACGACGAGGCCAGGTCGGGCTGGATCAGCGCCACGTTCGGCCGCGTGTAGGCGAGCGAATAGGCCAGCGAGGACGCCAGGAACGACGAATAGCGCCCGCCGCCGCAATGCACGCGCAGGCGCTCGTCCGACAGCAGCGCGACCGCGCGCCCGAAGGCGGCCTCGTCGAAATGCGCCTTGGTGTCCTGCAGCGAATCGGTCAGCCGGTCGAGCATCGAAGCCGGCGTCGGCTCGCCGCTCAACTCCGAGCGCGGCATGTCCATCCGGCTCAGCGGCGAATTCATGGCCGCGTCGATCTCCGCGTGCAGCGCCTGCTGGAAGGCCGAATAACTGTCGAAGCCGAGCTTGAGCGCGAAGCGGAACACGGTGGGCGCGCTCACGCCGGCCCGCTCGGCCACCTCGGCGATCGGCAGCAGCCCGAGGCTCGGGTAGCGCTCGAGCAGCGCCGCGGCGATCCGGTGCTCGGAGGCGGTGAAATCGGGCGGGGCCGACAGCAGGGTGGTGCGGATCGTCTTGCTCATGGTGCCGGTTTCGCTTGCCGCCTATATGGATGGAGAGGAGAGGGCCTGTAACGGACATTACATCCTGCCCGCGAGGAAAAGGCGAAGCAAGGGCGTCGAGCGCGGGTATACACCGGGATTTTGTCCACATATTGCACATGCTACGATCGCCGTCATTCCGATATGTACCGAACGTTACATCCATCGGCAAGGCGGGCAGGCGCATTTCCGGGGGGATCGCGGCTCGGCCGTGAACCCGTCCCCCATGGAGCGCTTATCCGATGCGGCGATTTCTTCTCGTAGCCACCGTCCTGACGCTGGCCGTCCAATCGATTGCCCAGGCGGCATCCGAGCCCGCCGTCGAGGCGCAGCACGGCATGGTGGTGTCCTCGCAGCATCTGGCCTCCGAGATCGGCGTGCAGATCCTCAAGCAGGGCGGCAATGCCGTCGACGCGGCGGTGGCGGTCGGCTACGCGCAGGCCGTGACCAACCCCTGCTGCGGCAACATCGGCGGGGGCGGCTTCATGACCCTGCACCTGGCCGACGGCCGCGACCGCTTCATCAATTTCCGCGAGAAGGCGCCGGCCGGCGCCTCGGCCAACATGTACCTCGACGAGGCCGGCAACGTGAAGCCCGGCGAGAGCCTGTACGGCTATCGCGCGGTCGGCGTGCCGGGCACGGTGGCGGGCCTGAACCTGGCCGAGCGCAAATACGGCAAGCTCACGCTGCGCCAGGTGATGGCGCCGGCGATCAAGCTCGCCCGCGACGGCTTCGTGCTCACGCGCGGCGACACCGACATCCTCGATACCACCACCAAGCGCTTCCGCAGCGATCCGGACGCGGCGCGCATCTTCCTGCGGGCCGACGGCTCGCCGCTGCAGCCGGGCGACCGGCTGGTGCAGAAGGATCTCGCGGCGACGCTCGAGAACATCGCCCGGCACGGCGACGAGGCCTTCTATCACGGCAGGATCCCGCAGGTGGTCGAGGCGGCCTCGAAGCAGGGCGGCGGCGTGATCAGCGCGGCCGACTTCGCCGCCTATCGCGCCGAGGACACCGAGCCGCTCAAGTGCGACTATCGCGGCTACACCTTCATCTCGGCGCCGCCGCCGAGCTCGGGCGGCGTCACGCTGTGCGAGACGCTGAACATCCTCGAAGGCTACGACATGCGCGCGCTCGGCTACCACTCGGCCGCGGCGGTGCACTACATGACCGAGGCGATGCGCCATGCCTACCTGGACCGCAACACCCTGCTGGGCGACCCGCACTTCATCGACAACCCGCTCGACAAGCTGCTGAGCAAGGACTACGCGGCCGAGCTGCGCAAGACCATCAGCGAGGACAAGGCCTCTTCGTCGAAGGACGTGATCCCGGGCTTCAGCGTGCATGAGAAGCCGGAAACCACCCACTACTCGATCATCGACGCCGACGGCAACGCGGTGTCGACCACCTACACCGTCAACGGCCGCTTCGGTGCCGTGGTGATCGCGCCGGGCACGGGCTTCTTCCTCAACGACGAGATGGACGACTTCACCGTCAAGGTGGGCGTGCAGAACCTGTTCGGCCTGGTGCAGGGCACGCGCAACGCGATCGCGCCGGGCAAGCGCCCGCTCTCGTCGATGGCGCCCACGGTGGTGACCAAGGACGGCAAGACCTTCATGGTGATCGGCTCGCCGGGCGGCTCGCGGATCATCACGATCACGCTGGAAACCGCGCTGAACGTGATCGACTACGGGATGGCGCCGCAGGACGCGGTGGACGCGCCGCGCATCCATCATCAGTGGCTGCCCGACGAGGTCTATTACGAAACCATGGGCCTGTCGCCCGACACGCTCGCGATCCTGCGCAAGATGGGCTACAAGATGGTCGAGCAGACCCCCTGGGGCGCCGCCGAACTGGTGCTGGTCGGCCTGCCCGGCACCGAGGTGGCCAGCCGCGTCAGCTCGGGCAACGATTCCTCGGTGTCCGGCATCGTGCGGCCCGGCTTCATCTACGGCGCGAACGATCCGCGCCGTCCCGCCGGCGCGGCGGTCGGCTACTGATCGATCGCTGTCGCCGCCCCGCCTCGCCGATATCGCGGCGGGGCGGCTCTCTCGGCTCTCTCTTCTCCCGCGGGCGCATCCGATGACGATGCGCCCGTGTCTTTTCCGGCGGCCCGATTCCTTCGCGGGCGCTCGATCGTTGACGCTGGTGGAACAGTGATGCCCATTCCGGGCGGATGATCTTTGCGGCGCGCTCGCGCATCATCGATGCCAGTCCCCGGTACCGACCGGGAGCCCCGTTCGGCAAGGCGGGCCCGCGCATCGTGGGCGTCCCGCCTGCCACGACCCGCTGGAGTCCCGCTCGATGCCGCGCCGCCTGCTTCGCCTGTTCCCGAGTTTCGTCGCGCTGCTGGCGATGCTCGGCATGACCGCCTGCAGCGGCAAGCCCGAACCCGACGCCGCCCGGAACCTGACCATGAAGCCCTCCGTCACCTATCTGCACCTGCTGCGGCATACGCCGTTCTTCACCGCGCTGTCGACCGAACAACTGCAATGGACCATCGACCATTCGCGCGAATGGGAAGCCCAGGCCGGCGCCGTGATCGCCACCTGCGACGAGGCCGTCGACACCGATGCGCCCTACTGGATCCTGCTCGACGGCGGCTGGCGCGTCGAGGCACGCGATCGCGCGTTTCCGGCCGGGCACGCCGATCCCGGCAAATGGTTCAGTGCAACCGTGGCGAACGGTGCGTCCTGTCGGCTCGTCACCACCGAGACCAGCTACGTGATGCGCATCGAACGCCAGGAAATGCAGCAGATGCTGGCGCGCGGTTTCGGGTTCGGCGCGCATCTCGAGGCGGGGGAGGCTTACTACCGGCGCTTGTTCGCCGGCGAGTGAGCCGGGCGCGCGACCACGATGTCCGGATCATGTCTGCATGGATCTTTCGCGCCGGCATGACAATCCAGGTTGTTTTTCGCGACATTGTTTCGTGTCGATGAGCGATCCCGGTGCAGCGTCCCGAAGGCTCGGGCCTGCTACACGAAACTCGACAAAATTGTTCCCGGCTTCCGCTCAACTTCCGAGGCTCGATGCCGTTAATCCTGCCGACAAATCAGGTTGCGCCCACACGCATGGCGCGCAACGCCTTGGGGAAGGAAGTCATGAACATACAGTCGGGTTCCGGCAATACCGCGGCCGGATCGATCTCGTCTGTCACCTCCACATCGCGTACCGGCAACGGACGTGCGATGCGGATGACGACGAGCCAATCGAACGCGACGGCACGCGCGGCCGTCAGCCATGCCGCGTCGACGCAGAACGCGTCGACGCAAAACACCGGCACGCAGCAGGGCAGCAAGACCGGCACGCAAAACGGCGGCAAGCCCGCCGGCAATTCGACCAGCACCGCGAATACCTCGAATACCGCGAACGGCTCGAAAGCCGCGAGCGGCGCGAATGGCTCGAAAGGCGCGAACGGCAGTAACAGCAGCAGTTCGATCACCGACGATCCGAACTGGCTGCCCAAGCTCAGGAAAAGCATCTCGGGCTGGCGCCAGCAACTGGCCGACGCGCACCATCGCTGGTGGACCTCGCGCCACGATCGCGGCGCACGCAATGCCGCCCGCAAGGACGAGCGCACGCTGCAGGCGTCGATCGCCAGCGCGAACCAGTTCATCGATACCGAGTTGCGCAGCGAACGCATCCGCGTCGGCTCGAAGATCAACACCAGCGCCTGAGGCACGCGTCGACGGCCGCGCCATGCAATGCGCGGCCGCCGCGCCGTCTCTCCATTCGCCAGGAGAACCAGCATGATCATCCCGCCGGGATCCGCCAGTTACACGAGCGCCTTCGATACCTCCTCCTCGGGCACCGGCAACGGCGACCGCGACAGGCAACGCCGGGCCGAGGCAGCGGCCGCGGCCGGCACGGCCAATGCTGCGAATGCGGCGTCTGCCGGCAAGGCGGCGCCGCCCGTGAGTTCCGCCGGTGCCATCGGCAGCGATGCCGCCGGCAAGGCAGCGGCGACGACGTCGCCGAACCCGGCGTCCACCGCAGCCACCACGGCCTCGACCAGCGCATCGAGCGACTCGAAGTCCTCGAATGCTTCCACGTCCTCAGGCGCGTCACCCGCCGCGAGCACCGCGAAACCGGGCAAATCCGGCGGCGCGGCGGGCGCGAGCGGCAGCGGCCAGTCGAACAGCGGCGTCGCCTTGATCGAGCAGGTGATCAAGCGGCTGGAGCAGATGCTCAAGCAGGTGGAGAAGCAGCTCGCCCAGGCCCACAACGAGACCGAGCGACAGGCCCTGCTGCAGGAGATCGAACTGATCAGCGGCCAGTTGCAGCAGGCACTCGCGGCGCTGTCGAAGGCCATGAACGGCCAGACGGGCGGCGCGACCTCGGTGGACATCCACGCCTGAGCGGCGGCGCTGCTATTTCTCGATCATGGCATCGACGAAGCGCGCGGCACGGCGGTCGAATTCCCGGAAATCCGCGCCGCAGGTCTTCCTGACGAGAAACCGGAACAGGTAGCGGCCGGCGACGACGTGCTCGAATTCGTAGTTGGCCGACCATGCCCCGGCGTCCCGGACGCTGACGGTGTCGCCGAACGCGTCGTCGAACACACGATAGCGAATCGGCGTGGACACGCTCGCGGCCGAATCGGCATACAGCCGGAACCCGTCCTGATCGGCAAGCCGGTAAGTGCCCGCTGCTGCCTGCTGCGCCTGGTCGGGCCCGCGGGGAACACCCATCACCACCAGGTGATCGCCTGGCGGGCAGGTGGTGGCGCTGCTGAATTCGAGTCCCGGGATCGGGCGGTTGATGGCGAAGAAGCCGGTGTTGACGATCGGCGCGAGATCGCCGGCGATCGTGAATGTCTGGCGGGAGCCGTCATCTGCCGGGATGTTCACGTGGATCGACTTCGCGGAAGCCTCGGCAGCCTGTTGCCGATACGTCCAGCCCCAGGCCAGCAGGATCGCGGCAAGCGTGGCGACACACCACCAGGTCTTTTTCATTGCGTATCGGCCCCGTGCTCTCTCATTGGTCTTGATTCGATGGCGCAATCGCCGGCGGGGCCGGCGACGCATCGATAGTGGCGAATATACGATATTGCGCGCGAGTCTATCCGCGCATCGGGGCGGGGCCGCCCCGATGGCGAGTCACACGCCGGCGGCTCAAGCCCCGCGCGGCGCGAGCAGCCGCTCCGCCACGCCGACGATGTCGCGCATCGCGTGCTGCAAATGCTCGCGCAGCAGCGCGGCGCCGCCGCGCACGTCGCGCGCGCGGCTCAGCTCGATCATCTCCAGGTGCTCGCGACGCGTGTGCTCGCGAATCGGCACGTTCACCACCTGAAAACGGAAATAGCGCTCGTTGCGATCGTTGAGGCGGCGCAGCGTCTCGATTGCCAGATCCAGCCCCGAAGGCGCGTAGAGCGTTTCATGGAAACGCCAGTTCAACTGCCCCCAGGTGGTTTCGGTCGCCTGGTCCATCTGCAGGACCAGCGCGCGGGCGGCCTCGAAGGTCGTCTCGCTGGAGGCCGGCATCGCGCGGCCGAAGATCCAGGGTTCGAGGCGCAGGCGGATCTCGAAGGTCTCGCGCACCTCGTCGGCCGAGATCGCGCAGACATAGGCGCCCTTGTGCGGAATGATCGTCACGAAGCCCTCGCCCTGCAGGCGCGTGATCGCCTCGCGCACCGGCACGCGGCTCACGCCGAGTTCCTCGGCCAGCGCTTCCTGGCGCAGCGGCGCGCCGGGCGGCAGCTCGCCGCGCAGGATCTTGCCGCGGATCGCCTCCAGCGCGAGATCGACGGTGGTCGAACGGACCAGCTTGCCGGAGGATGGCGAGCGGGCAGGGGAGGAGCCGGGCGGCTCGGACAGGTCTTGCATCGTCATCGTGATTCCTGAATTACAGGCCAAATCATGCCACAGACAGTGCTTGACACCAAAAAACGCGTACAGCATATTGGATACAATCTACAGTGTTCAGGATATCGCAACACGCTGACAGGTTCGATCCGGCCCCGCGGGCCGATCCCCCATTCCTTTCAAGAGGTCAAGGCTCATGCGCTGGAGCAGGACATTTACGGTGGTGAACTGCCACGCCGAAGGCGAGGTCGGCAACGTGGTGACGGGTGGCGTGTTCGACGTGCCCGGCACCAGCATGTTCGAGAAGATGATGTACCTGGAGGAGCAGGCCGACGAACTGCGCCGCATCGCCATCTTCGAGCCGCGCGGCTCGGCGAACCAGAGCGTGAACTTCATCCTGCCGCCCACCGATCCGCGTGCGCAGATGGGCTACGTGATCGCCGAATCGACCGAATACCCGGCCATGTCGGGCTCGAACACCATGTGCGTGGCCACCGTGCTGCTCGAGACGGGCATCCTGCCGATGGTCGAGCCGGTCACCAACCTGCTGCTCGAATCGCCGGCCGGGCTGATCTCGATCCGCTGCGAATGCTCGAACGGCAAGGTCACCAAGGTCGAGTTCACCAACCAGCCGGCTTTCGCCAACCATCTCGACCAGATGATCGAGGTGGAGGGCGTGGGCACGCTGAAGGTGGACGTCGGCTACGGCGGCATGACCTACGTGATCGTCGACGCCGAGGCGCTCGGCTTCGGCATCACGCCCGACGAGGCGCGCGAGCTGTGCGAACTCGGCCAGATCATCAAGACCGCCGCCGCCGAGCAACTGCCCTCGCCGCATCCGCTCAATCCCTACATCAAGGGCATCACGCAGACCGAATTCGTGCTGCCGGTGCGCCGCGAGAACGGCGTGCTGAAGTCGCGCAACACCGTGATCGTCTCGCCGGGCCGCTGCGATCGCTCGCCCTGCGGCACCGGCACCTCGGCGCGGCTCGCGGTGCTGCACGCGAAGGGGCTGATCAGCGTCGGCGAGACCTTCGTGCACGAGTCGATCATCGGCTCCATCTTCGAAAGCCGCATCGCCTCGCTGACCAAGCTCGGCGATCGCCCCGCGGTGGTGCCGGTGGTATCGGGGCAAGCCTGGATCAGCGCGATCTCGCAGGTCGGCGTCGATCCGACCGACCGCTTCCAGACCGGTTTCACGCTGTCGGATACCTGGCTCGAGGCCGTCGACGACAAGCTGATCAAGTCGCGCCAGTAAGCAGCAAGGCATCGATCGACCACGCGGCGCGAGCCGCGTATCGTCACGGAGGACACAGCAAGGCACGGCAGGATCGGAACCGTGGGTTCCGCTCATTTTGTTATTGAGGATTCCGGATCGTTACGGCACCTGGAGCCAGGCCGCCGCCCCGGCTCTCCAGTTGTTGAACCAACCCGTAGGACATGACATGAACAATCTGACCAAGGCAGTGGCAGCGTGCAGTCTTTGCGTGGCGTCGGCGTGGGCGATGGCCGACTCGACCGTGACGATCGGGCTTTCCGGCCCGCTGACGGGCCCCCAGGCCGGCAGCGGCAAGGACAACGAGAACGGGGCGAAGCTGGCGATCGCCGATCTCGATGCGAAGGGCATCACGGTGGGCGGGCAGACGGTCAAGCTCGCGCTCGACTCGGAGGACGACCAGGGCGACCCGAAGGTGGGCGTGCAGATCGCCCAGAAGCTGGCCGACAGCCATGCGCTGGCGGTGCTCGGGCCGAACAACTCGGGTGTGGCGATTCCCGCCTCGCAGATCTACCAGAACGCCGGCGTGGCGACGCTGCCGGTGGCCACCAACCCGGCGCTGACCGCGCAGGGCTACAACACGATCTTCCGGATCGGCGCGAGCGACGCGCAGCTCGGCAGCTCGATGGCCGATTTCGCGCAGAAGGTGCTGAAGGCGAAGAAGGTGGCGGTGATCGACGATCGCACCGCCTACGGCCAGGGCCTGGCGCAGGAGTTCATCAGCGAGGCGCAGAAGATCGGCCTGACCGTGGTCGGGCGCGAGTTCACCAACTCGAACGCGGTGGACTTCCGCGCGATCCTGACCAACCTGAAGGAGAAGGCGCCCGACGCGATCTTCTACGGCGGTTACTCGGCGCAGGCGGGCCCGATGCTCAAGCAGATGCGCTCGATGGCGATTCCGGCCAAGCTGCTCGGCGGCGACGGCATGTGCTCGGCCGAGCTGCCGCAACTGGCCGGCGACGCCTCGGTCGACGCCTTCTGCGCGCAGGGCGGCACCGCGCTCGACAAGACGCCGGCCGGCCATGCCTTCGTGCAGCGCTACAAGTCGACCTATCACGTCGACATGCTGGTGTATGCGGCGAACTTCTACGACGGCGTGATGATGATCGCCAAGGCGATGCAGGCCACCGGCACCACCACCGATCGCGCCAAGATCCGCGGCTACCTGGCGGGCATCGAATACGACGGCATCGCCGGCCATTATTCGTTCGACGCCAACGGCAACCTGAAAGGCGCGCCGACCACCGTCTACACCTTCCGCAAGAACACCCTCACGCCATACTGAGCGCGCATCCGGATGAACGGCGATTCATCCGGTCAAGCGGGGCGGCGTTCGCGCGCCGGTGCCCCCCGCGGGCTGCAAGGTGACGGCGGGCACTCCCCCCGTCCGCCGTCACCAAGCGGTTTTCCCTGCTGGTTTTCTTTTCCCTTTCCGGTATTCAGAACGAAGGCGGGTAGCCTGGCGAGCCGTCGTGCGTCGCCGCGTCGAGCACCTCGGCCGGCGCGATTTCCGCGGCTTCCGCTGTCTCCCCCGGCACCTCCGCCGCCGCGCCCCCTTTCTCCCGATACGCCGCCGGCGTCGCCCCGAACTGCTTGCGGAACTCGCGCCCGAGATGCGAGGCATCGGAGAAGCCGCAACTGGTGGCGATATCGGCCACGGTGCGATCCGAGCTGGTCAGCAGCCACGCGGCGGTGCGCAGCCGGACCTGCTTGGCGAAGGCCTGCGGGCTCTTGCCGGTTTCGGCCTTGAACAGCCGCTCGAGCTGCCGCGCCGACAGATCCAGCTTGCAGGCCAGCTCGTCGAGCGGCAGCGCGCGCCCGACATGCTGCTCCATCAGCAGGATCGCGCGCTTGACCTTCGGGTGCGTGGCCGGCTCCAGCCCCGGCGGATGCGGCTGCGGGGCGTTGCCCTTCTGCATCTCGCCCACCAGCAGGATGCGCAGCGCCTTCTGCACGGTGGCGTGATCGAAGTGGCGCAGCAGGATCGCGGCGGCCACGTCGATCGAGGCGCGCCCGCCCGAGCAGGTGATGCGGCGCCGGTCGATCACGAACAGCCGGTCGGCGATCAGCCGCTCGGCGTCGACGTTCGGAAAGCGCTCGATGAAATCCCAGTAGTGGAACCAGCTCACGCAGATCCGGTGCGCGTCCAGCACGCCGGCACGCATCAGCGCGAACACGCCGGTGCAGATCCCCACCACGTTGGCGCCGCCCTCGGCCGCGCGCCGGATGAACTGCAGCGCCTCGGGGCTCGCCTGCGGCCCGGAATGCAGCAGCCCGCCCACCACCACCACGTAGTCGTAAGGCTCGCCGCCGGCGTCGAAGGTCTCCCAGGGCGTGATCTGGATCCCACAACTGGCGCGCACCGGCGCCAGCGTGTCGCCGATCACGCTCCAGGCGCAGCGCACCGGCTTGCTGTAGTCGCCGTCGTCGGCCGACAGCCGCAGCATGTCGACGAAGCCGGAAAAGGCGGTCAGCGTGAAATTCGGCAGCAGCACGATGCCGAAGCGCAGCCGGGTGGGGGCCGGGTCGGCGGAGAGGAGCGAGGCGGGCAGGTCGGGCGTCATTGCAGCGTGTTCAGGGAAAGCGAGAAGCCGGGGGCGCCCCGGCCGGTGGCGGCGCCCCGTGTGTCGAGCGTCGCCGATCGCCGGCGGGCGGACTTGCGTTTTTCCGTCGCGAATCATCGCCAAAACGCACAATCCGGCCCCGCCGGTGCCGGGGTGGCGGCGGCATCCCACTTCGATGCCGGTTTTGTTCTATCGGCGGATTTTACGCTTTGATGTACTGACGCCATTGTCCAATCCCCGCGTTTCCACCGGAGAAGCTCCCAGATGAACGTCAGCGTTTTCGATCTGTTCAAGATCGGCATCGGCCCGTCGAGCTCGCACACGGTCGGCCCGATGATCGCGGCATGCCGGTTCGCCTCGCATGTCGAGGACGCCAACCTGCTGGCCTTCGTGCGGCGCGTGCGAGTCGAGCTGTACGGCTCGCTCGGCGCCACCGGCAAGGGCCACGGCACCGACAAGGCGGTCCTGCTGGGCCTGGAAGGGCACCTGCCCGACCTGATCGACCCGGACCTGATCGAGCCGCGCCTGAAGGCGATTCGCGCCGAGAAAACCCTCTGCCTGCTGGGCCGGCGCTCGGTGCGCTTCGAGGAGAAGGAGGACATTGGCTTCTACCGCCGCATGATGGCCGGCACCAGCGTGGTCCACCCGAACGGGATGCGCTTCCAGGCCTTCGACGAGAACGGCCAGTTGCTGGTGGAGAAGGAGTATTACTCGGTCGGCGGCGGCTTCGTGGTGAACCGCGACGGCGATCGCGTCAACGGCGTGCGCGCGGCGGCCGAGGTGCCGTATCCGTTCCGCACCGGCGACGACCTGCTGCGCGCGAGCCGCGAGAGCGGCCTGTCGATCGCCGAGCTGACCTTCCGCAACGAATGCGCGCTGCGCCCGGCCGAGGAAGTGCGCGCCGGCCTGCTGGCGATCTGGAACACCATGGCGGCCTGCGTCGAGCGCGGCTGCAAGGTGGAGGGCGAGCTGCCGGGCCCGATGCGCGTCAAGCGCCGCGCCGCCGAGCTCTACCACCGCCTGCGCAACCGCTCCGAGGAATCGCTGCGCGATCCGCTGTCGATGCTCGATTGGGTCAACCTCTATGCGATGGCCGTCAACGAGGAGAACGCCGCGGGCGGGCGCGTGGTGACGGCCCCCACCAACGGCGCGGCCGGCGTGATCCCGGCGGTGCTGCATTACTACGTGAAGTTCGTGCCGGGCTCCAACGAGCAGGGAATCATCGACTTCCTGCTGACCGCCGCCGCGATCGGGATCATCTACAAGGAAACCGCCTCCATCTCGGGCGCCGAGGTGGGCTGCCAGGGCGAGGTGGGGGTGGCCTGCTCGATGGCCGCCGCCGCGCTGGCGGCCGTGATGGGCGGCAACCTCGACCAGGTCGAGAACGCCGCCGAGATCGGCATGGAGCACAACCTCGGCATGACCTGCGACCCGGTGGGCGGGCTGGTGCAGATTCCCTGCATCGAGCGCAACGCGATGGGCGCGATCAAGGCGCTGAACGCCTCGCGCATGGCGCTCAAGGGCGACGGCACGCATTACGTGTCGCTCGACTCGGTGATCAAGACCATGCGCGAGACCGGCGCCGACATGAAGACGAAATACAAGGAAACGTCCCGCGGCGGCCTCGCCGTGAACGTCATCGAGTGCTAAAGGAAGGTACCTGGAAATGAGCCGCTACTCCGTATTCAGCCTGTTCCGCAACGGCCTGTCGTACCACGAGAATTGGGAACGCCAGTGGAAGAGCCCCGAACCGAAGAAGGAATACGACGTGGTGATCGTCGGCGGCGGCGGGCACGGCCTGGCCACCGCCTACTACCTCGCCAAGGAGCACGGCATCACCAACGTGGCGATCCTCGAGAAGGGCTGGATCGGCGGCGGCAACACCGCGCGCAACACCACCATCGTGCGCTCGAACTATCTGTGGGACGAATCGGCCGGCCTCTATGAAAAGGCCATGAAGCTCTGGGAAGGGCTTTCGCAGGACCTCAACTACAACGTCATGTTCAGCCAGCGCGGCGTGATGAACCTCGCGCACACGCTGCAGGACGTGCGCGACACGCAGCGCCGCGTCAACGCCAACCGGCTGAACGGGGTGGATGCCGAGTTCCTCACGCCCGCGCAGATCAAGGAAATCGAGCCGACCATCAACCTGAACAGCCGCTACCCGGTGCTGGGCGCCTCGATCCAGCGGCGCGGCGGCGTGGCCCGCCACGACGCGGTGGCCTGGGGCTTCGCGCGCGGCGCCGACCGCGCCGGCGTGGACATCATCCAGAACTGCCAGGTGGTCGGCATCCGTCGCGACGGCGACCGCGTGACCGGCGTCGATACCGTCAAGGGCTTCATCAAGGCCAAGAAGGTGGCGGTGGTGGCGGCCGGCAACACCACCACGCTGGCCGACATGGCCGGCGTGCGCCTGCCGATCGAGAGCCACCCGCTGCAGGCGCTGGTGTCCGAGCCGATCAAGCCGGTGGTCAACACGGTGGTGATGTCGAACGCGGTGCACGCCTACATCAGCCAGTCCGACAAGGGGGATCTCGTGATCGGCGCCGGCATCGACCAATACACCGGCTTCGGCCAGCGCGGCAGCTTCCAGATCATCGAGGGCACGCTGGAGGCGATCGTCGAGATGTTCCCGGTGTTCTCGCGCGTGCGCATGAACCGCCAGTGGGGCGGCATCGTCGACGTCTCGCCCGACGCCTGCCCGATCATCAGCAAGACCGACGTCAAGGGCCTCTATTTCAACTGCGGCTGGGGCACCGGCGGCTTCAAGGCCACGCCCGGCTCGGGCTGGTGCTACGCGCACACCATCGCGCGCGACGAACCGCATCCGCTGAACGCGCCCTTCGCGCTGGACCGCTTCTACAGCGGCCACCTGATCGACGAGCACGGCGCCGCCGCCGTCGCCCACTGAGCCACCACCACGAGGAGAACCGAACATGCTGCTGATCAACTGCCCGTGGTGCGGACCGCGTGCCGAATCCGAATTCTCGTGCGGCGGCGAGGCCGATATCGCCCGCCCGCTCGACACCGACGCGCTGTCGGACCGCGAATGGGGCGACTACCTGTTCATGCGCGAGAACCCGCGCGGCGTGCATCGCGAGCAATGGCTGCACACGCAAGGCTGCCGCCGCTGGTTCAAGGCGACGCGCGATACGGTGAGCTACGAAATCCAGGGCTACGAGACGTTCGGCGTGCCCGCACACGACGCACAAGAGGGCAACACCAAATGAGCCAGAAAGACCGCCTCGGCGCGGGTGGCCGGATCAACCGCGCGATTCCGCTGACCTTCACGTTCAACGGCCGCACCTACCAGGGTTTCCAGGGCGACACGCTGGCCTCGGCGCTGCTCGCCAACGGCGTGCACTTCGTGGCGCGCAGCTTCAAGTACCACCGCCCGCGCGGCATCGTGACGGCCGACGTGGCCGAGCCGAACGCGGTGGTGCAACTGGAGACCGGCGCCTATACCGTGCCGAACGCGCGCGCCACCGAGATCGAGCTGTACCAGGGGCTGGTGGCCTCGAGCGTCAACGCGGTGCCCTCGCTCGAGCACGACCGCATGGCGATCAACCAGAAGTTCGCGCGCTTCATGCCGGCCGGCTTCTACTACAAGACCTTCATGTGGCCGCGCAAGTTCTGGCCCAAGTACGAGGAGAAGATCCGCGAGGCGGCCGGCCTGGGCAAGGCGCCCGAGGCGCTCGACGCCGATCGCTACGACAAGCAGTTCGCGCATTGCGACGTGCTGGTGGTGGGCGGCGGGCCCACGGGCCTGGCGGCCGCGCATGCGGCGGCGGCGAGCGGCGCGCGCGTGATCCTGGTCGACGACCAGCGCGAGCTGGGCGGCAGCCTGCTGTCCTGCCGCGCCGAGATCGACGGCCGGCCCGCGCTGCAATGGGTCGAGAAGATCGAGGGCGAGCTGGCCAAGCTGCCCGACGTGAAGATCCTCACGCGCAGCACCGCCTTCGGCTACCAGGACCACAATCTCGTCACCATCACCCAGCGCCTGACCGAGCACCTGCCGGTATCGATGCGCAAGGGCAGCCGCGAGCTGCTGTGGAAGGTCCGCGCCAAGCGCGTGATCCTCGCCACCGGCGCGCAGGAGCGGCCGATCGTGTTCGGCAACAACGACCTGCCGGGCGTGATGCTGGCCGGCGCGGTGTCGACCTACGTGAACCGCTACGGCGTGCTGCCGGGCCGCGAGGCGGTGGTGTTCACCAACAACGACCGCGGCTACCAGGCCGCGCTGGACCTCAAGGCGCACGGCGCCAAGGTCACCGTGGTGGATTCGCGCGCGGCCGGCAACGGCGCGCTGCCGGCCGCCGCCAAGCGGCACGGCATCGCGGTGCTGAACGGCTCGGTGGTCACCAGCGCGAGCGGCAAGCTGCGCGTGCAATCGGTGGAGGTGGCCGGCTACGCGAACGGCAAGGTGGGCGCGCGCGGCGCCACGCTGTCCTGCGACCTGCTGGCGATGTCGGGCGGCTACAGCCCGGTGCTGCACCTGTTCGCGCAATCGGGCGGCAAGGCCCACTGGCACGACGAGAAGGCCTGCTTCGTGCCGGGCAAGGCGATGCAGCCCGAAACCAGCATCGGCGCGGCGGCCGGCGAGTTCTCGCTGGCGCGCGGCCTGCGCCTGGCGGTCGACGCCGGCGTGGACGCGGCCAAGGCGGCCGGCTTCAACGCCGCCCAGCGCCCCGTCGCGCCGCAGGCGACCGACGCCGCCGAGGCGCCGCTCGAGCCGCTCTGGCTGGTCGGCAGCGGCGAGCAGGTGACGCGCGGGCCGAAGCGCTTCGTCGATTTCCAGAACGACGTGGGCGCGGCCGATATCCTGCTGGCGGCGCGCGAGGGCTTCGAATCGGTCGAGCACGTCAAGCGCTACACGGCGATGGGCTTCGGCACCGACCAGGGCAAGCTCGGCAACATCAACGGCATGGCGATCCTGGCGCAGGCGCTTGGCAAGACCATTCCCGAAACCGGCACCACCACCTTCCGGCCGAACTACACGCCGGTCACCTTCGGCACCTTCGCGGGCCGCGAGCTCGGCGATTTCCTCGATCCGATCCGCAAGACCTGCATCCACGAATGGCACGTCGAGCACGGCGCGCTGTTCGAGGACGTCGGCAACTGGAAGCGCCCCTGGTACTTCCCGAGGAACGGCGAGGACCTGCACGCGGCGGTGGCGCGCGAGTGCCTGGCGGTGCGCAACAGCGTCGGCATCCTCGATGCCTCGACGCTCGGCAAGATCGACATCCAGGGCCCGGACGCGGTCAAGCTGCTGAACTGGATGTACACCAACCCCTGGGGCAAGCTCGAGGTGGGCCGCGCCCGCTACGGGCTGATGCTCGACGAGAACGGCATGGTGTTCGACGACGGCGTGACGGTGCGCCTGGGCGAGCAGCACTACATGATGACCACCACCACCGGCGGCGCCGCGCGCGTGCTGACCTGGATGGAGCGCTGGCTGCAGACCGAATGGCCCGACATGAAGGTGCGCCTGTCGTCGGTGACGGACCACTGGGCCACCTTCGCGGTGGTCGGCCCGAACAGCCGCAAGGTGGTGCAGAAGGTCTGCCAGGACATCGACTTTGCCAACGCGGCCTTCCCGTTCATGAGCTATCGCGACGGCACCGTGGCCGGCGCCAGGGCGCGCGTGATGCGGATCAGCTTCTCGGGCGAGCTGGCCTATGAAGTCAACGTGCCGGCCAATGCGGGGCGCGCCGTGTGGGAGGCGATCATGGCCGCCGGCGCCGAGTTCGACATCACGCCCTACGGCACCGAAACCATGCATGTGCTGCGCGCCGAGAAGGGCTACATCATCGTCGGCCAGGACACCGACGGCTCGATCACGCCGCACGACCTCGGCATGAGCGGCCTGGTGGCCAAATCGAAGGACTTCCTGGGCCGGCGCTCGCTGTCGCGCTCGGACACCACCAAGTCCAACCGCAAGCAGTTCGTCGGCCTGCTGACCGACGACCCGGCCACCGTGCTGGAGGAAGGCGGCCAGATCGTCGAGCCCAATGCCGCGGCCAACGCCGAAGGCCTGACGCCGATGATCGGCCACGTCACCTCCAGCTACTACAGCCCGATCCTCAAGCGCTCGATCGCGCTGGCGGTGGTGAAGGGCGGCCTGGGCAAGATGGGCGAGTCGGTGGCGATCTCGCTGGCCAACGGGCGCAAGGTCAACGCCAGGATCACGAGCCCGGTTTTCTATGACACCGAAGGGGTACGTCAGAATGTGGAATGAAACGCGCAACCAGTCCTCGGTGGCCTCGCAGGCGGCCGGCCCGCGGCTCGAATCGCCGCTGATCGGCGCCCAGGACGTGCTCAAGCCGCACCAGGCCCGCGCCTCGCAGAAGTTCCAGCTGCGCGAGCGGCCCTTCCTCGATCTCGTCAACGTGCGCGGCGAGTTGTCGGATCCGGCCTTCGTCGAGACCTTCGAGCGCGTGGTCGGCTGCCGGCCGCCGGCCAGGCCGAACACGGTGGCGCGCGGCGCCGACTACGACGTGCTCTGGCTCGGTCCCGACGAGTGGCTGGTGCGCTCGAACGGGCCGGTGGCCGCCGGCCTGCTGGAAGGCAGGCTGGCGCCGGCGCTGGCCGGGCTGTACGCGGCCGCGGTCGATATCGGCAGCGGCTACACGGTGCTGGAGATCAGCGGCGAACGCGTGCGCGACGTGCTCGCGCGCGGCTGCCCGCTGGACCTGCATCCGCGCCTGTTCGGCGTCGGCCAGTGCGCGCAGAGCCACTACTTCAAGGCCTCGCTGACCCTGCTGCCGACCGGCGAGCAGAGCTACGACCTGGTGATCCGCCGCAGCTTCGCCGACTACTTCTGCCGGATCATGCTCGACGCCGCGGCGCCGCTGGTCTCATGAAGCCGGTCGACGATCCGTTCGCGACGCTCGGCACGGCCCGCGCCATGGGGCGCGGCTGGAGCGTGTTCATCGAGGAGCTGAAGGTGCCGGCGCGGATCGGCCTCCACGCGCACGAGCACGAGGCGCCGCAGCCGATCGTGATCGACGCGCGGCTCGGCTATCGCTGCGAGCCGGTCGAGCAGGGCGCGATCGGCTTCGTCGACTACGACGGCTACTGCGCGCGTGTCGCCGCCTGGCTCGCGCACAAGCCGCATACGCGCCTGCTCGAGACGCTGGTGGTCGAGCTGGCGGCGCTGTCCTTCGAGGAATGGCCGGCGCTGGAAGCGGTCACGCTGTCGATGCACAAGCCGAAGATCCGGCCCGGCACGCGGCGCGTCGGCGTCGAGCTGGACTGGACGCGGGCCGATTACCTGGCCTGGCGCGAGGCGGTCGAGGCGCGTGGGCGCGGGGCGGGCATCGCTGCGCGGAAGGGCGGCACGGGAAGCATCGGCGCGGACTTCACCGCGCATTGAGCGGCGCGCGCGCCGGCGGGCTTGCTGGCATCAGTGCGCGGCGAGCCGGCTCGACTGGCGTTCGAGTTCGCGCAGGCGCGCGACGATGTCGTCGAGCTGGGTGCGTTCGGCATCCTGCAGGCCGTCGCGTGCCAGCACGGCCTCGAGTCGCGCGAGCCAGAGGGCGATCCGAGCCGGCTCGCCGGGCGTGAGCCGCGCCACCAATTGCTCGAGCGTGGACAGGTCGGCCTCGATGGCCGTCGGTGCTGCGTCGTCCGTTGCTGAGTCCTCGTTACGATCGCCTGGCATGGTGTCCTCGGTCTGTTGCTGGGTTGGCGCCTCGATCGATGATCTGCGCCGCGTCGCGGGGCCGGTCTCTCAGGCCGGCAAGACGATGCCCGGCCGTGGCCGGGCATTCGCGACATTGTGGTCGAAGCGGATGACGCTGGCGAGACACGCGAGCGAAGAACGGCCCGAATGTCTCCTCCAGTGCGTCACCCTCATCCTGTCATCGCCATTGCATCGTTGCGCGGGCGTGCTCAGTGATGGTCCTTGTTGCGCATCGCATCCTTCGCGGCGTCCTTGACGTCGCCATAACCCTTGCGGGCCTCGCCCTCGGCCTGCTGGAGATCGCCCTTGACCTCCTGCTTTGTGTTGCCGGTGGCCTTGCCGACCGCCTCGTTGACCTTGCCCTTCACTTGCTCGGCCGTGCCCTTGATGTGTTCCTTGTTCATGATTCACCTCCAGGTTTGAGTGCTTGCAGATCAGCTTGTTGACGGATCGACGCCCGCCGTCACGGGTACCCACTTCCTCGCCGCGCGTCGCTGGCGGCGCGCGTGCGTGACGCTCAGTTCACGTTCTTCCTCTTCAGCTCGGGCGGCAGCCCTTCGAGCAGATCCGCCATCTCGTCGGCATGTTCCTCCTCGACCGCGAGGATCTGCTCGAACAGGCGGCGCGTGGTCGGATCGCGATCGCCGAGGTACTGGACCATCTCGCGATAGCTGTCGATCGCGATCCGCTCGGCCACCAGGTCCTCGTTGATCATGTCGACCAGGGTGCTGCCTTCCACGTATTCGGCATGGCTGCGCTTGGCGAGCTGGTTGGGCGCGAGATCGGGGCTGCCGCCGAGCTGGACGATACGCGCCGCGATCATGTCGGCATGGCTCTGTTCCTCGTTCGAGTGCGCGAGGAATTCCTCGGCGATGCCCGACGAGTGGATGCCCTTGGCCATGAAGTGATGGCGCCGGTAGCGCAGCATGCAGACGATCTCGGTGGCCAGCGCCTCGTTGAGCAGGCGCAGCACCGTCTCGCGGTCCGCGTGGTAGCCGGCGGTCACGGCGCCTTCGTCGACATGCTGGCGGGCGCGTTCGCGCAGGGTTTTCACATCCGTCAATTGCGTGTTGTGGGCCATCGCAGTTCCTCTTTATCGGTCTGTCGAATAAGACGGCGGCTGGCGTTTCGCCTCGGGCGAAGCCGGCTGCCTCCGGCGAGGATCAAGCAGGAGCCGTGCCCGTCCAGGCATGCAGGCGCTGCCGGCGCGGCGCCACGGGGCTGCGCGGGCGCGGCGGGGCTGACGGGCATGCTTGCGCGGCGCGGATGCAGGCAAGCCTGGCGGGAAGGGCTTTGTAATTTGTACAGGCGCGAGCAGCGGGACGCATTCCGGCGTGCCGAGGTGCTATCTGCCCTGACGCGAGCGGGCGGTGGACCGTGTTTGCCGCGTTTTTGTCGATTGCACCGGCTTCGCCGCCAGCGAGGGCGAGCGCTCGTCGAGCGCGGGCACCGCTTCCCGCTCGCGTTCCGCGCGCCGCGCGCCGGCGAACTGCTGCCGGTAGGCCAGCGGCGTGAGCGCCCTGGCCGCCTTGAACTGCCGGTTGAAATTCGCCGCGTTCGGAAAGCCCGAGCGCTCGGCGATCACCGAGACCGGCATGCGCGTATCGGTCAGCAGCCGGCAGGCATGGCCGATCCGCACGCGCGTGATGTAGCGGCCGACGCTCTCGCCGAGATGGCGCGTGAACTGGCGCGTCAGCGAGCGCTCGGACAGGCCCGCGGCCCTGGCCAGCGCGGCCAGTTGCAGCGGCCGCGCGAACTGCGTGTCGATCAGCGCCAGCACGCGGTCGAGCCGCCCCGCCTCGGGGCTGGCGCACGCGCCCTCGGCCGCGCCGAAGGCGTTGGGCGCGGCCAGCGAGGCCGCCGGCGCCGCCGCCAGCCGGTGCAGCACCTCCAGCACCGCCGCCAGCCGCCGCTGCGGCTCGGGCGAGAGCAGCGCGTCGAGCCGCTCGCGCATCGCCGCGCCGGCGCCGGCCTCGAAATGCAGCCCGCAGGCGGCGCGCCGCAGCAGATCGCGCAGGACGTTGTGTTCCGGGCAGACGTCGGCGAGCCGCTCGATCCAGTCGCCGTCGAACCAGACCACGATCGCGACCTGCGCCGCCGCCGCGTCGATTGAGCGGTTCGAGGCCCAGGTATGCGGCAGGTTGGGCGGCACCAGCACCAGGTCGTCGGCGCCGTAGGCGGCCACCGAATCGCCGATATAGCGCTTGCCCTGGCTGTTCAGGGTCAGCGTCAGTTCGTACTCCGGATGGTGATGCCACTCGAAGGGGATCCGCGACAGCCGGCGATGGTAGATCCGCACCGAGCAGCCCTGGCCGAAATCGACATGTTCGTAAGCGGGTTTCATGGCCGGATCCGCAATGAGAATGGCGGGATCGTATCACTTCCGTCCACCGTGCCGACATACGATCCGTCTCACCCACAACAGCAGACGGAGACGACATCATGGCCCTCTACATCGACGACCTGCCCGCCGCCATTCGCCAGGCCAAGCGGGAATTGCGCGCGGCGCTGCCCCGTTATCGCGAGGTGTTCGCCGAGGTCGAGGCGGCCATGCGCGAGGCGGCGCGCGAGATCGCCGAGGAACGCGCGCGCGGCGCGGCGGTGATCCCGGAGATCGAATTCGCGGCGATCGTCGCCGGGCGGGTGAGCGAGGCGCAGCTCGCGCGCGTGAAGTCGCGCGGCGCCTGCGTGATCCGCGGCGTGTTCGAGCGCGAGCGCGCCGAGCGCTGGGATCGCGAGATCGCCGACTACGTGGAGCGCAATCGGCTCGACGCGCGCCTCGAACATCGCGCCGAGGACAAGTACTTCGGCCAGCTCGCTTCCAGCAAGCCGCAGATCCATGGCGTGTACTGGTCGGCGCCGCAGGTGGAGGCGCGCCAGTCGCCGGCGCTGACGCAGGCGCGGGTGTTCCTGAACCGGCTGTGGCGCGCGCACAGCGAGGGGCGCCGCCATTTCGATCCTGACCAGGTGCCGGCCTATGCCGACCGGCTGCGCCGCCGGCCGCCCGGCTCGGCTTCGCTGGGGCTGTCGGCGCATTGCGACGGCGGCTCGGTGGAGCGCTGGATCGAGGCCAACTTCCGCCGCGTCTATCGCCACGTGTTCGCCGGCAACTGGCGCGACTACGATCCCTTCGACGCGGCCTGGCGCACCGAGGTCGAGGAGATCGCCTCGCCGGCGGTCTGCTCGATGTTCCGCACCTTCCAGGGCTGGGCCGCGCTGACCGCGCAAGGCCCCGGCGACGGCACGCTGCAACTGGTGCCGATCGCCAACGCGATAGCCTATGTGCTGCTGCGTGCCCTGCAGGACGACGTCGCCGAGGACGACCTGTGCGGCGCGATGCCGGGCCGAGCGCTATCGATCCGCCCCGAGTATCACGCGCCGCTGTTCGAGGCGCTCTCGTCGATCCCGCTGATGCAGCCGGGCGACACGGTGTTCTGGCATGGCGACGTGATCCACGCGGTGGAGGACGCGCATCGCGGCGCCGGCTACAGCAACGTGATGTACATCGCCTCGGCGCCGGGCTGCGCGAAGAACGAGGCCTATCTGCGCCGGCAACTGCCGAGCTTCCTCGCCGGCGAGAGCCCGCCCGATTTCCCGGCCGATCACTTCGAGGTCGATTTCGACGGCCGCGCGAGCGCGGCGGACCTGACGCCGCTCGGGCGCGCGCAGCTCGGGCTGGACGAGGTGGAGACGGCGGCGCGCTGAGGCGCCGCTGGCGGCGGGGAAGGCACGCGGGCGATCGCTGCGCGCCGCGTGATCGTGCTGCCGCGCACCGGCGCTCAGGGCGTGGCGCTGCTGCAATACTCGGCGAAGCCGGGGCGCGCCGAGAGCCGCTGCTGGTAATAGGCCTCGACGGCCGGCAGCGAGGGTTGCTGGAACGGCGTGCCGAACCAGCGATGCACCGACAATCCGATCGCGATATCGGCGATCGAGAAATGCTCGCCGGCCACGAAGGCGCCGGTGTCGGCGAGCCGCGCGTCGAGGATGCGCATCAGCCGGGTCCAGCCCGCGATCGCCTCGGCGGTGGCTTGCGGATCCTGGTGCGCGGGCGACTTGCGCACCAGGCCCAGGAAGGCGTAGCTCCAGGCGCGGTTGAGATCGGTGGCCTGCCAGTCGAGCCACTGGTCGACGCGCGCGCGGGCGACCGCCTCGGGCGGGTAGAGCGCCTCGCCGCCGTAGCGCGTGGCCAGGTAGCGGATGATGGTGTTCGATTCCCACAGCACGAGATCGCCGTCGCGCAGCACCGGCACCAGGCCGTTCGGGTTCAGCGCCAGGAATTCGGGCGTGTTGGGCGAGCGGAAGCCCGCGCCCCAGTCCTCGCGCTCGAACGGCAGTTGCAGTTCGGCACAGGTCCACAGCACCTTGCGCACGTTGATCGACGGTATCTTTCCGAGAATGTTCAGCATGGCGGCTCCGCTCGCGGGGAAGGGGGAAGGCGAGCCGGCAGTGTAGGCGAGCGCGGGCCGATCGGCCATGCACAGTCGAGCGGCGCGTGCGCGGGAGAGTGTGCGGAGGCCGGGCGGGACGGTGCCTCGACAATTCTGCACATCCGGGTTTTTTGCCGCTTGGCATGATGCCGGACGATATCGGCATCGACGGAAACAGGATCATGCGTTTCGGGTGGAGATTACTGGCCGCCGGCTTGCTCGTCGCGACGACGGGCGGATGTTCCAGCCTGACCGGCCTTCTGTATTGCCAACAAAGCGGGATCCGGATCGTGGACTTGCGTTGTTTCCCCCTGGCTTCTCCCTGAACGTGGGCGAATCGGAAAGGCCACTGGGACCTTTCCGATTGCCTTCCTGGCGATGCCCTCAGAACCGCTGCCGGATCCCCAGGCTCACCAGCGCCTGCGAGCGGGATGCCGAGGAATGGCCGTTGCCCTTGTCGGATACCGAGGCGCTGGCCGCCACCACCTGCCCGTTCGCGTCCAGCGTGCTGCCCGAGGCGTGTTGCCAGCCGGCCAGCAGGTAGACGGTGGTGCGCCGCGAGAGATCGTAGGTCGCGCCGGCCGAGACGTTGTGATAGACGGCGCGCTCGTCCAGCCCGTCCAGTTCGCTGCCGCGCGTGTAGCTGTAGCCGAGGAACAGTTGCGCGGCCGGGCTTGCCTGCCAGCGCGTGAACACGCCGGCGATGTCGAAGCTGGCGTGGCCGCGGAACAGCGACTGCGCGCCGGCGCGGTACTGCACGTTGCTGTAGTTGACGCCCACCACCGTCGAGCCGAAATCCCAGGTCGCGCCGGTCGCCACGATCTGCTGCGTCTGCGCGCTCGCGTAGCCCTCGCTGATCGATGAGTTGAAGGTGCCGTCGTCGCCGCTGGCCCAGCCGCCGGCGCTGCTGTCGCCGGGGCCGGTCTTGCTGTTGTCGGAGCGCTCGAAGCCGGCGCCGAGCTTGAGCGGCCCGTTCGCGTAACCGGCGCCCACGCTCCAGGTGCCGCGACGCTTGACGCTGCCGGCCTGGTTGCCGAAGCCGTACATGGCGCCGAAGCTGAAGCCCGCGTAGTTCGCGCTGGTGTACTTGACCGAGTTGTCGACGCGCACCGTCTGGTCGAGATCGTCGATATCGCCCGGATGCGCGCCGAAGCCGCCGATATAGCTGACCGGCGCCACGCCGGACACGAAATCGTCGAGCGGCGTGTACTGGCGGCCGAGCGTGAGCGTGCCGTAGCGCTGGTTGCCGAGGCCGACGTAGGACTGCCGGCCGAACAGGCGGCCGCCCTGGCCGGCGCGGCCGTTGCTGATGTCGAAACCGTCCTCGAGCGTGAAGATCGCGCGCCAGCCGCCGCCGAGCTGCTCGGTGCCGCGCAGGCCCCAGCGGCTGCCCGACAGGTTGCCCGAGCTCAGGCCCAGGTCGGAATGGCCGGTCGCGTCCGGCCCGGTGCCGGTGCGCTCGTTGCTGCGGTAGGTGATGCCGGCATCGACGATGCCGTAGAGCGTGACGGACCCCTGCGCGGAGGCGGCGGTCGCCAGGCTCAGCAGCAGCGGGGCTGCGGTCAGTTGCTTTTTCATGATGAGCGAGTGTCGTTTTATGTGGTCGGGCCGGACGGAGCGGGGCGTCCGGTGATGCGGCGAGGGCGAGTGCGGAGGCGGCGGCCCGGCCGGGATCGACGGCCGGGGCGGTGCGGCATGCCGATGACGGGATCGGCCGCGGCTGGCGCGCATCCTGCAGCCGCTCGCCTCCGTGTGCGTCATGCTAGATGGGACCGGTTCCAGAATGAAGCGCGGCGATGTCAACAGACCGTTGCGTATCGCGTGACAGTCGGCGCGCCGGGAGCAGTTGCCGTACCTGCCGCGCCGCTCCGGGCGAGGGCGAGCGCGCTAGACGCGCGAGGCGATCGGCACCTCGAGCCGGCGCCTGGCGGGACGCGAGAGCCAGGCCCGCAGCGGCGCGTCGACGTAGCGGTCGAGCAGGGCGACCAGCACCAGCATGCCGGCCACGAAGGCGGCCAGCGCGGGCTTGCCGTACACGGCGTGCCGATGCGGCTCCAGCAGCCGGTAGGCCAGCAGCAGCACCGGCACATGGAGGATGTAGAGCCCGTAGGAGACGCGGCCGAGCGTCTCGAAGGCGGGCGCGAGCCAGGCCGGCGGCTCGAACGAGGTGGCGGCATGGACGATCAGCGGGATCGCCACGAACACCTCGGCGATCGCGGCCGGGCCGGCCCAGCGCGGCGGGATCTTCGCGCACAGCATCAGCAGCACGGCCGCCAGCGCCAGCAGCGAGACGGCGGCGCTGGCCGGCCGCGGCCCGCCGCGTCGCAGCCGGAACAGCAGCGCGCCGGCCGAGAACGAGAAGCCCACCCGCGCCAGCGCGAGATACCACTTGCCGAGGTCCCAGCCCTCGTCGATGCCGTGATGGTCGAGCGCGTAGCGCAGCATCACGATGGCGCACGGAATCATCGCCAGGACCAGGATGCGCGGCACCGCGCGCCGCACGATGGCCGCGAAGGCGAGGTTGGCGACGATCTCGTAGAACAGCGACCAGGCCGGGTTGTTGACCAGGTAGAGCGGCGTGGCGCGCGAGGGCAGCATCAGCAGCGACAGCAGCACGAACAGCGTGGTGGCGAACAGCGACGGGAGCGGCCGGCCGTGCTGGTGCAGGTGCGCCATCGCCACGAAGTGGCTCGCCAGGCCCAGCACGATGCCGATCAGGTAGAGCGGGTAGAGCCGGATCAGCCGCAGTTTCGCGAAGGCGAGGAAACCGAGCGCGCCCGAGCGCAGCCGCGCCTCATAGGCGTTGGCGACCACGAAGCCGCTGATCGCGAAGAACAGGTCGACCGCCAGGTAGCTCTGCGGGAAGCTCGGCGAATGGAACAGCAGCGGCGCGTGGCGGAACACGATCAGGATCGCGGCGAGCCCGCGGATGGCATCGAGGTTGGCGTACTTCCACTTCGTCATGGTGAATGAAGCGCGTTCTCTGGTGGAGCGGCGGCCGGCGCCGGCTGGCGACCGGGGCGGCTCGACGGTGACGGGCGGCAGGCAGCGGCAAGGCCATGGCGAGGGCAGCGGCGAGTCGCTGGCCGTCGCGGGCGGCGACGCGGGTGCTGGATATCGGCGGGCGTGATTGTAAGCCGCGATGCGAGGGGCTTGCAGAGGCTTTTCCGCTTGCTTGCGGGCCGCCGGGCGAGTGGAACGGGAGGGGTAAACGAAGCGGACGTCAGTTCGATGACGCGGCGATGCCCCCGTGCCGGCCGCTGTTTTCGATGGCGCCGACACGGCCGCGTGCGATACTCGCCGCTCGTCCGCGCGAGCGGAGCCAGTCACCGGAGGAGCCGCCGTGTTCGCGAGTTATGATCCGACCCATACGGGTTTCGTCGCCGAGATCGACGGCTGTCGTTGTGTCATCGAGGGCATCGCCTCGCCGATCGCGGACCAGATCGATTGGCGCTGGACCATCTCGATCGCGCACCTGGACAACCCCGACGGCATGGATCCCGACAAGTTCGACGTGCTGGCGACGGGGGAGACGGTGACGCCGCTGCAGGCCTCGCAGCAGATCGTGGCCTGGCTCGATGCGCATCCGCCCGAGGACGATGAGGAGGAAGGCGCCTCGCCGGAAGGCGGCGAGGGGCGCTGAGCGGCGCTTCTTGCGCCGCCCGCGCCTGAAGGGAACCGAGGTTCGAGGGGCGGCGCGCCCCTCCTTGCCTCAGCGCCAGGCTTGCGTGAACTCCGCGATCACGCGCGTCAGGTGCGCCTGCATCGCCTCGCGCGCAGCCTGCGCGTCGCGCGCCATGATGGCCGAGAAGATTCGCTGGTGCTCGTCCTGCGAGGCCTCGCGCAAGGCCGTGTCGTGGAAATGCTCCTCGATCTTGCGCCACAGCGGATCGGCCCGCGAGCCGTCCCACATCGCCGCCACCATGTGCCTCAGCACCGCATTGCCGCTGGCTTCGGCGATCCCCAGATGGAATTCCCGGTCGGCCGCCTCGTTGGCGGCCTTGTCGCCCATGTTCTCGCGCATCGCGCGCAGCGCGGCGAACAGGCGGTCGAGATCGGCATCCTTGCGCTCGACGGCCGCCAGCGCGGCGATTTCCGCCTCGATCAGCGCCCGCGCGCGCAGCGTCTCGATCGGCCCCGGCCCGCGCGGCAGATCGAAGGGCGTGGGCCGCGCCTCGCGCGTCTCCGCCACGTAGATCCCCGAGCCGACCCGCACCTCCACCACGCCGCGTACCTCCAGCGCGATGATCGCCTCGCGCACCTGGGTGCGGCTCACCGCGAAACGCTCGGCCAGGGTGCGCTCCGAGGGCAGGCGCGCGCCGGCGCCCACGTCGCCCGAGGCGATCAGTTCGTAGATCTGTTTTGCCAGCCCGACGTAGGAGCGGTCGGCCGCGTCGGCTTCGGCGGCGCGGCCCGGCGGCGTGGAAAAGACTTCGGCCATGCGATGTGCTCTCGAGATAAGGCGCCGGCCGGGAAGGGCCGGCCGGGGGAACGCGAAAAATGGTACACCAGTTTGGCCGGCCGCCGGCCACGGCCGATCTGGCTCCGGCCGAAATCCTTGCCAGCCGGCCCGCCGGGCCTGGTCGACACGTTTTCTCAACTGGTAAACCACTATTCCGCCAAACTGGTTGACCAGTGAGAATCTGGTCCAACCAGGCGGGGTCGGGCGATCCGGCGCGCCGCCATGCGACGTTCATGAAGGAGGAGCGCACGGTGAAGATGTCCTTTCGTTGGTACGGCGATGCCGATCCCGTTTCGCTGCAGTACATCCGCCAGATTCCCGGCGTCACGCAGATCGTGTCGGCCGTCTACGACGAGCCGGTGGGCGAGGTCTGGCCGCTGGCGAAGATCGAGGCGCTGAAGGCGAGGATCGAGGCGGCCGGGCTGCACTTCGAGGTGGTCGAATCGGTGCCCGTGCACGAGGACATCAAGCTCGGCAAGCCCTCGCGCGATCGCCTGATCGCCAACTACCAGCAGACCCTGCGCCACCTGGCGGCGGCCGGCATCCGCGTGGTCTGCTACAACTTCATGCCGGTGTTCGACTGGACCCGCACCGAGCTGGCCAAGACGCTGGAGGACGGCTCCACCTGCCTGGCCTTCAGCACCGCCGAGGTGGAGCGCATCGATCCGGCCGAGGGCATCTCGCTGCCGGGCTGGGATTCGAGCTACCAGCCCGGGCAGTTGCAGGCCCTGCTGGCCGAGTACCGCGAGATCGACGAGGCTCGGCTGTGGGCCAACCTCGAATACTTCCTGAAGGCGATCGTGCCGGTGGCGGCCGAATGCGGGATCCGCATGGCGATCCATCCCGACGATCCGCCGCGCCCGATCTTCGGCTTGCCGCGCATCGTCAAGAACCGCGACGACCTGGCCCGCATCCTGAAGGCGGTCGACCACCCGGCCAACGGCCTGACGCTCTGCTCGGGCTCGCTCGGCGCGGGGCCGCAGAACGACGTGGAGGCGCTGGTGCGCGAGTTCGGCGCGATGGGCCGCATCCACTTCGCGCATATCCGCAACGTCAAGATCACGCCCGAGGGCGACTTCGAGGAATCGGCCCACCTGTCGAGCTGCGGTTCGCTCGATATCGCCGCGATCGTGAAGGCCTACCACGACACCGGCTTCACCGGCTACGTGCGGCCCGATCACGGCCGCATGATCTGGGGCGAAACCGGCAAGCCCGGCTACGGGCTCTATGATCGCGCGCTGGGCGCGGTCTACCTGAACGGGCTCTGGGAAGCGCTGCAGAAGTTCGATCACGCCTGAGCCGCGCACGGATGCGGGCGCGGCGCCATGAGGCCCGCGCCCGCGTTTCATCGCGCGAGACGCGATACACCACCGACTACACCGACAAGCACGCCAACGTGCGACCGATGACGTCCGCCCGACACGAGCGGACGCGCCGGCAACCCAACGAAGCGGAGACCTTCGATGCCGAACATCCGATGGGCGATGATCTTCATGTGTTTCCTCGCCAACGTCATCAATTTCGTCGATCGCGCCAACCTCGCGATCGCCGCGCCCAGCATCCGCGCCGAGCTCGGCCTCGATGCGGTCGGCATGGGCCTGGTGCTCAGCGCCTTCTTCTGGACCTACGCGTTCCTGCAACTGCCGGCCGGCTGGTTCATCGACAAGGTCGGCGTGCGCGTCGCGCTGGCGCTGGCGGTCGGCTGGTGGTCGGTGTTCACGGTCGCCACCGGCGCCGCGCGCGGGCTCGGGCAACTGGTCGGCATGCGCCTGATGCTGGGCGTCGGCGAGTCGGCCGCGATCCCCTCGTTCGCCAAGGTCGCCTTCAACTGGTTCCCGCGTCGCGAGCGCGGGCTGGCCAGCAGCATCTTCGACAGCGGCTCGCGGGTGGGCTCGGCCTTGTCGCTGCCGCTGGTGGCCTGGCTGATATCGCTGATCGGCTGGCGCGGCTCCTTCGTCGTGACGGGCGGGCTGGGCATCGTCTGGGCGCTGGCCTGGTGGTTCATCTACCGCGACCCGGAGCGCTATCGCTCGATCGCGCCGGCGGCCGTCGAGGCGTTGCTGGCCGAGCGGGCCGGCGCGGCCGACGTCGGCGGCAAGCCGGGCGCGCCCGTCGCGTCGGGCGCCGAAACCGCCGCGCCGCGCGTGTCCTGGCTCGACCTGTTCCGCTATCGCACCATCTGGGGAATGATGATCGGCCTGTTCTGCCTGAACTTCGCGATCTACTTCTTCATCACCTGGTTCCCGAGCTACCTGCTGCAATCGCGCGGCTTCTCGCTGGCCTCGCTCGGCACGCTTGGCATGCTGCCGGCGCTGGTCGCGATCCCGGGCGGCTGGCTCGGCGGCTACGTGTCCGACGCGCTGTTCCGGCGCGGCTGGAGCGCCACCGCGGCGCGCAAGACCTGCCTGGTGGGCGGCATGCTGGCTTCCTCGTCGATCGCCTTGTCGGCGCTGGTCGACAACGTCGGCCTGTGCCTCGCGCTGTTCTCGCTGTCCTATGCGGGGCTGTCGTTCGCCGGCGCCAACGTCTGGACCCTGGTGGGCGAGGTGGCGCCGTCGCCGGCCCATGTCGCCTCGATCGGCGGGATCCAGAACTTCGCCGGCAACCTGGCCGGCATCTTCATCACCACCTTCACGGGCGTGATGCTGTCGATCACGCGCGGCTCCTTCGTGGTGCCGCTGGTGGCGGCCGGCACGCTCTGCGTGGTGGGCGCCTTGTCCTACCTGTTCCTGGTCGGCCGGGTCGAGCCGCTGCCGCCGTTGCGCGGCGGCGCGCCGGCCGGCGGGCGCGCCAGCGCGGCCTGATGATGCGAATGCGCCGGCGCGGCCGTTGCCGCTGGCCTCGCATCGGACGTCGCCATCTTCGACGCGTGCGGGGCGAGGCCTTGCGGCGGGTGCTGTCGCAGGCGCTGCCGCTCAGTCGATGATCCGCTCAGTCGATGATCCCGACGCGGCGCGCGGCCGAGGCGAGATAGAGCGGCGAGGGATCGCGCTGGTATTCGCGCCAGCAGGTGTAGCTCATCTTGATCACGTGCTCGTCGTCGGCCAGCACGGCGCGGCGCAGGATCTCGTCCCAGTCGGCATCGACGCGCGGCAGCGGCTTGTCGACGTCGAGCGGCACCTCGATGCTCGCGTAGGCGGCGCACAGCGCGACCCACAATTCGGGCAGGCTGCGCGCAACCAGTTGCGACGGAAGTTGCGCGAACAACAATCGCGAGGCGTGCGTGGCCGTCACGGTGTGCAGCACGGTGAAGTCGGGCGCACGCCAGTAGGCGGCGATGGTGGCCGCGGCGATCCCGTCGAGCAGGTGTTCGGTCTCGGGCGGCGCGAGCAGGGCCTCGCGAAAGCGCGGGTGCTTCGCGACCACGCGCAGGCGATCGGTGATGAAGTCGCCGCTGATCTCCCGCTTGTCGATGGCGCGCGCGGCCTGCACGAAGGCGGTATCGATCCGCTCGGCGCGCGGTCGCGAGGCGGGGTCGATCTCGATCGGCAGGTGCCCCGACACCAGCGCAGCCAGCGCGGCGGCGATCTCGCCGTCGTGCGCGGCCTCGATGCCGTAGGCCAGCCGGATCACCGCGTGGAAGGCGCCCGAGGCCGGCGCCAGCGGCATCTGCTTGAGCACCGCGACGATCACGGCCGTCGCGCCCTCGTCGCCGATCCAGTCGACGAAGCACAGCCGCAGCGCGCCGAAGGCCTTGCCGTCGCCGACGTGGCGCCGCCAGTCGCCTCGCGCGATGCGGGTGTCGACGGCGGGCGCGGGCAGCGCGTATTCGCGCGACCACATGTCGAAGTAGGCCTGCAGGCGCTCGGGCGACGCGCCCATGCGCGCCAGCGCGACCAGCGCCATCGGCAGGTGGTTGGTGGTGCCTTTCGCCTTCAGGTCGAAGCGGGCGTTGGCGTCGAGCAGCGTGTTCAGCAGGGTGTCGGTGTGGTGTGTCGACATGGTTCCTCTCCTGGTCCAGGATGCGGGTCTCGATTCTAGAAGTTCAAGTGCGATTGAGAACAAGCAAACCCCTTCGCGCGTGATGGGAACGTCGCGGGGGGCATGAAGGACAAGCAGATCCCGTACCGGGAACGCGGCCATGAGGCTGTCGCTGGCGAGCAGGAGAGGCGCGGTGGGGAATGGCTGCGCGAGGGAAGGAAATCGCTCAATAATCGCGGCGATTTCGCACGAGCGAGCAAGTGTGCGGATGCACTATTCGCTTGCCGATATCCGGCCATGCGCGAGCCGAATAGGATTGCGAGCCGAACGCTGAATGATGCGTGGCACTGGATCGAAACGCGCCGGCAGCCTGTGTCGCCCGGGTGACGGCCGCCGGCATTCGAGCGAGTAAAAATCCCTTCGGCTTTGCAATAAGGCGCTATCCGCCTGGCGATGCGTTTGTCCCTTGATTCAGAATCCTTTCCAGTAGTCCACGAACCCCTGCTTGTAGTGAAAGTAGGTGGTTTGCAGTTCCCGGTTGATTCCCGCGATGCGCGTCTCGAGTTCGGCCAATCGAGGGTAGCCGCGCTTGAACAAGTACCAGCTTTTGGCTTGCGGCGAATATACCGAAGCGGCGTAGCCCCATTGCTGCATCAGCAAGGACATGCTCCTGTTGGTATGGAAGGCCGTATGAACCATGGTGTTGATGTAGAACCAATCCGGATCCTTCGGCACGCGCTCGGCGATCACCGTATGCAGCATCAGCACGCCGTCGTCGCTCACCAGGCGATCGACTTCGTCGAGCGCATCGCGGTTCAGCACGTGCTCGAACATCGCGCTGTTGATCACCAGCCGGTAGCGAGACAGATCCTGTTCGGCGACGTAGTCGACGCCAGGGTCCTGGTTGCGCACGTAGCGATCGAAGATGGGAATGTCGATGTCGAAATACTTCCGCATGCAGCGGGAGAACGTACCGTAACCGGCGGCATAGTCGAGCGCATCGTCGAGTTCAAGGACGTGGTTCCCGGCCAGCAGCTTCAGGGCGAGCGCCTGGTCGATGTAGGGCGGCTGGTTGGTGGTTCTCGATGCCGGATCGTTTTCGAAGCTGTGATGCCAGCTCGAATTCAGTTGTGACCATTGCGCATCGCTCATCTCCTGATGGGTGCGCGACACGGTGAATCCACAATCGCCGCATTTCCAGAAATCGACCGTCAGTGTTTCCGGAAATGGACTGCCCGTGTAGGTGGGGTAGTCCTTGGAGAAAAAATATTCCGTCTCGTGGCGGCAGATCATGCATCGATGCGTTTTCACACTATTCCTCGGACGAACCAGGTCGATTGCGGGCAACAGGTATTACGGCCGATCGCCTCGATTCTTTAGGCAAGGGCCGGCGCTCGTTCCTGGCGCATCCTGATCGTTTTTTTTAGTCCGGTGCCGTCTATCGATATACCGATTAATTGGTGGTGCACCTTTCACCGCGGCAACAGAATCGTCGGTTGCATCGCTTCCCGATCTCGACCGACATCATGAGCCTTCCCGATTCCGGCACGACGCACCAACCCGTGCGCCGCCGCCTGCTGAACCTCATCGCCGCGTTCGGCAGCGCGACGCTGTTCTCCATCGCATCGTCCGCTGCCTTGGCCGCCCAGGCCGATACCACCACCCCCGCTCCGAAAGGCACCCTGGTGTTCTGCAGCGAGGGCAGCCCGGCAGGTTTCGATCCGGGCCAGTACACCACCAGCACCGATTTCGACGCCAGCACCAACACCGTCTACAACGGCCTGGTGCGCTTTCGCCAGGGATCGCTCGATCTCGAGCCGGCGCTGGCCGAAAGCTGGGAGAGTTCACCCGACCAGCGCATCTACACGTTCCACCTGCGCCACGGCGTGAAGTTCCAGACCACCGCCTGGTTCCGCCCCTCACGCGATTTCAACGCCGACGACGTGCTGTTCACCTTCGATCGCATGCTCGATCCGCAGCAGCCGTTCCGCAAGGCCTATCCGACCAGCTTCCCGTACTTCAGCGACCTCGGCTTCGACAGGAACATCGCGAGCATCGATCGCGTCGACGACTACACGGTGCGCTTCGTGCTGAAGTCGCCCGACGTGATCTTCGTGCGCAACCTGGCGATGAGCTTCGCGGCGGTGCTGTCGGCCGAGTACGCGGGGCAGTTGCAGGCGCGCCACCGCGAGGCCGATATCAACCAGTTGCCGGTCGGCACGGGGCCCTTCGTGTTCCGCTCGTACCAGAAGGACGCGCTGATCCGCTACGACGCGAATCCCGACTACTGGCGCCCGCAGGATGTGCGGCTCGCGCACCTGGTGTTCGCGATCACGCCCGATCCGGCGGTGCGGATCCAGAAGCTGGCCAGCGGCGAATGCCAGGTGTCGGTGTTCCCGCGCCCGGCGGATCTGCAGACGGTGCGCCGCAATCCCTCGCTGAAGCTGGTGTCGGGCGTCGGTTTCAATGTCGGCTTCGTCGCCTACAACACCCAGCATCCGCCGCTGGACCACGTCGAGGTGCGTCGCGCGCTCGACATGGCGATCGACAAGCCGGCCATCATCCAGGCCGTGTTCGCCGGCGACGCGAAGGTGGCCACCAACCCGATGCCGCCCGCGCAATGGTCCTACAACCCCGCGCTGAAGGACGCGCCCTTCGATCCCGCCAAGGCGCGCGCGCTGCTCGCGCAGGCCGGCTTTCCCAATGGTTTCGAACTGACGCTGTGGGCGATGCCGGTGCAGCGGCCCTACAACCCGAACGCGCAGCTGATGGCGCAGATGATCCAGCAGGATTGGGCGAAGATCGGCGTGCGCGCGAGGATCGTCAGCTACGAATGGGGCGAGTACAACCGGCGCGCCAAGCAGGGCGGCGAGCACGACGTGCTGCTCTATGGCTGGTCGGGCGACAACGGCGACCCCGACAACTGGCTTGGCGCCTTGCTCGGCTGCGATGCCGTGCATGGCGGCAACGTGTCGAAATGGTGCGATCCCGGCTTCAATGCGCTGATCGAGAAGGCACGCGCCGATCCGAACCAGAAGGAACGCGCGGCGCTCTATGAACGCGCCCAGCTCATCTTCAAGCAGCAGGTGCCGTTCACGCCGATCGCGCATTCGATCGTGTCGATACCGATCTCGAAGCGCGTGCAGGGGCTCGTCTTCACGCCGCTGGGCAATCATCGCTTCGACGGCGTCTGGCTGCAGTGAGGGATGGAGAGCGGCCCGGCCGGGCCTGCTTTCCATCGCCATCGCGCGAAGCTCAGAACTTGTGGCGGATCCCCGCCACCGCGACGATCTGGTGATCGTTGCTCGAAGGCAGCGAGGTGCCGTCGATCCAGGCCTTGGCGCCGCTCGCGCGCTGGTAGGCCGCGTTCAGGTAGAGGTCGGTGGTCTTCGAGAGGAAGTATTCGCCGCCGATCGTCCCCTGGTGATAGTGCGCATTGGTGGCCGTCGACGAGGTGCTTTGCTGGTCGGTGTAGAAGTACGCGGCGGCCAGCAGGATCGAGGGCGTCAATTGCCAGGTCAGGTCGGCCTCGTAGTTCGCGAAGCGCAGCGTGCCGCCCGTCAGCAGGTCGAAGCGAGAGTTCGTGTACAGCACCGCCACCGTCGCCGGGCCGAGCTTGTAGGCGCCGCCGGCGCCCCACACCTGGTTGCGCGCGACATTGCTGATGATCGAGCTGGCCAGGCTGTAGTAGTTGTCGGACGGCGCGGCGCCGGCCGTGTTCGCGCCGGGGCTGTCGTTCAGCGCATAGGCCGCGTCGAGCCGCAGCGGGCCGTTCACGTAGTCGAGCCCGGCGCTCCATTCGCGGTTGTTCGCGAAACCGCCGGCGGTGTTCGAGAACGCGTACATCACGTTGCCGGTGAGCCCGCCCATGGTGGGCGAGGTGTACTTGACGGCATTGTTGGTGCGGTAGGTATTGTTGAGATCGTAGGTGTCGTACACCACGTTCGCATATTGCGTCAGCGCGCCGGTGCCGTTGGCCTGCACGTTGGCGAGGTAATCCTGCACGCTGTTGTACTGGCGCCCCAGCGTGACGGTGCCGTAGCGGGCGTTGCTGAGCCCCACCCAGGCGCTGCGGCCGAAGATGCGCCCGCCTTGCCCAAGCGCGCCGTTGTCGGGATTGAAGCCGTTCTCGAGCTTGAAGATCGCGCGGTTGCCGCCGCCCAGGTCCTCGCTGCCGAGCAGGCCCCAGCGCGAGCCCTGCACGTTGCCCGAGGTGGCCTGCCAGGCGCTGCCGCCCTTCTGGTTGTTGGTGTAGGTGATGCCGGCATCGATGATGCCGTACAGCGTGACGCTGCTTTGCGCCGACGCGGCCTGCGAGCCGAGGGCGGCCAGGGCCGAGAGGCCGATGGTCCAACACTTGTTCACTGACGTCTCCTGTTCGATTTATTCAGGTTTACGAACGAATTTCGATGCATTTACGCCATGCGATCGGCACGGCGCAATGCATGCTTCTTGTTATGCAGGACTAATTGATACGAAGGGAATCGATGCGACTCGATTCCATTGTCGACCGCGACGGAAGTCGGCCGGCGCGAGCGCCTGCCGCGTCCTCGGGAAGCCGAAGCGAGGACGTGCATCGACCCACCGCCTTCATTCAGGCAGTTCCCAGCCGGCCATCGGTCGTTTGGTGTTGGTTACCGGTAACCGATCGATGGCGAGCGGAATTTAACACGCGGATTCGGCGGGCACAAGACAGGATTTGCCGCTATCGAATCTCGTCGCGCGGCGACGTTCAGGGCTTGTCGGGATGAAGGAGGAAGCGCCGCAGCGAGGCAGTGAAGGCTGCGGGTTGTTCGAGCATCGGCAGGTGGCCGCAATCGTGCAGCACCTCGTAACCCACGCAGCCCTCCAGCGCCCATTCGGGCACGTTCCACCCGCCGCGCGAGCGTTCGCCGGCGAGCAGGTAGACAGGGTGGCGCTCGACCACCTCGCGCAGCCGCTCGAGATAAACGGCGTCGCCGGTAACTTCGACCACCGAGCGGCCCATCGCGCGCAGCGTCGAGGCCGGTTGCGCGTCGAGCCAGCGCTCGGCGACATGCGCCAGCCCGGGGGTGAGCTTGGCGACCGCGCCGCCCAGCCAGCGCGCGGGATCGGCGCGAAAGCCGGCCAGCATCGTTTCAGCTTCGACGGGCGTCATGCGCCCGACCGAAGCCGACCAGAACGCGTCGTCGAGCGTGAAATTGCCTTCGATATTCACGATCCGGCGCACGCGTTCCGGGTAGGCCGCGGCGAACAGCATCGCGATCGCGCCGCCCACCGAATGGCCGACCAGATCGACCACGTCCAGCTCCGGCCGTGCATCGAGGCAGGCGCGCAGGTGCTCGACCTGGGCCGGCAGCGAGATGCGCTCGAACGGCACCTCGCGATGTTCTCCATAGCCGAGCAGGGCGGGCGCGAAGTGCGGCGCGTCGTAGGCGGCGGTCTCGAACGATCCGATGAAGCCGTGGACGAACACGGCGGACGGCTGGCTGGGCATGGCGCGATTCATGTCGGGGAAGGGGCGGGGCCGAACTCGGCGAGCAGTTCGTCGAGTTCGAGGCGGTGGGTGCGATCGTGGTCGAGCAGTTCGCGCACGAGTTCCTCCAGCGTCATGCGGCGCACGCCGTCGCGCAGCCCGCAACGGGCGAGCTGATCGGCATCGAGCCGCTTCAGCGTATTGCAGAGGCGCAGGCGCGAGGCACGGAAGGCGGCAAGCGCCGCCTCGTGATCCTGTTCCTGGTAGCCGCGCTGCTCGGCCAGGGCGGTGCCGTCCACCGAGTCGAGCACCGGCAGCGCGGCGGTGCGCACGGCCTGGATGCGGGCGGCGAATACCGTGTCGAGATCGCGCAGATGGCAGGCGTGCTCGACCAGCGAGAAGCCGGTGCCTTCCGGGCGCTGCCGGTGCCGCGCCGGCGGCAGGCGCGCGATGAAGCCCGCCAGCGTCTCGGGCATGGCCGCCAGCGCCTCGATCACTTCGGCGAACGGCAGCCGCAGCGGCCGCGCGCTGAACACGGCGCCATAGCTGAACAGCGTGCCGCCGATGCGCCCGCGCGCCTGCACCAGCTCATGGCCGTGGCGGCGCATCATCTCGGCCACCATCGCGCCGCAGAACTGCCGCGCCGTGGTATCGCCTTCCACTTCCGGAAATTTCTCGGCGACATCGTCGCGAATCGCCGCGATCGCGGCCACGCCGACGCGCGACAGCGCTGCGAATTCGACGTAACGCTCGGGCAGGTTGATCAGCGCCTCCAGTTGCCGGCCGAGCGGCGTGGCGCGGAAGCGATCGAAACGGGAATGCATGGCTCGCACGCGAGGTTTATAACGTCGCGAAACGATACGTTACGAAAAAAAGCCGGTCAAGGCCGGCGCTCGGCAGCGGGCTCGTCGCCGGAAAAGGAACGGCCCGCGCGAGCATCGCGCGGGCCGCGAGGCCGGGTAGGGCGAAACTCAGTGCCCGGCCTGCTCGGCGAACTTGCCCTCGTCGAGATCGGCGATCAGCGTCGGCCCGGTCGGCTTCCAGCCGAGCCGCGCCTGCGTCAGCGCGCTGGAGGCCGGCATGTCGAGCTGCACGAACATCGCCATCCAGCCGAAATGCGCGGCCGCCTCGCCCGGCTCGATCGAGACCACCGGCAGCTTCAGCCCGCGCCCGAGCACCTCGGCGATCTCGCGGCTGCGGATGCCTTCCTCGCCCACCGCGTGATAGCGCGCGCCCGGCTGCGCCTTCTCGATCGCGAGGCGATAGAGCCGCACCGCGTCGGACAGATGGCCGGCCGGCCAGCGGTTGTTGCCTTCGCCGACATAGGCCACCACGCCCTTGTCGCGCGCGATCGCCACCAGCGGCGAGACCAGCCCCTGCCGATACGGGTTGTGAACCTGCGGCAGCCGCATCACCGACACGTTCACGCCGGCCTCGAGCAGCGCATTGCCCGCTTCCTCGGAGCCGATGCGCGGATTCGGATGCCGGGTGTTGAACACGTCCTCGCTGGCCGGCTCGCCGTGCTCGCCGCTGCCCACCCCGGTGCCGGAGGTGATCAGCAGCGGGCGGTTCGAGCCCTTCAGCGCCGAGCCGAGCGCCGCGATCGCGCGCTTGTCCTTCTCGCAGTTGGCCACGAAGTTGCTGAAGTCATGGTCGAAGGCCGCGTGGATCACGGCATCGGCCTGGGCGGCGCCTCGGCTCAGGCTGTCGGGATCCTCGAGCGTGCCGTGATGGGCTTCGGCGCCGGCCGCGCGCAGCGCCTGCGCGCCCGCCTCGGAACGGGTCATGCCGAGCACCTGATGGCCGGCCTGAATCAGTTCGGGAACCAGGGCCGAGCCGATGAAACCGGTCGCGCCCGTCAGAAAAATACGCATGGTGAACTCTCCTGGGTCGTCACGAGGCGTACTATCCGGTGTCTGCTTATCCCGTTAAAGTAGTGACTTTATCGTAGTAAAACGACTAACAGGCTTGCCATGAGCGTCGATCCCGCCCGTTCCCTGGGTGACTTCCTGCGCAGCCGGCGCACCCGGCTCGACCCCGCCAGCTTCGGTTTCGCCGGCCGCCGGCGCACGCCGGGGCTGCGCCGCGAGGAGGTCGCGCAGCGCGCCAACATCAGCCCGACCTGGTACACCTGGCTCGAACAGGGGCGCGGCGGCGCGCCCTCGGCCGAGGTGCTGGAGCGGATCGCGGGCGCGCTGCTGCTGACCGACGTCGAGCGCGAGCACCTGTTCATGGTCGGGCTGGGGCGGCCGCCCGAGGTCCGCTATCGTTCGGTGGCGGGCGTCAGCCCGCGCCTGCAACGCGTGCTCGACTCGTTGGAGGCGAGCCCCGCCATCGTCAAGACGCCGACCTGGGACGTGGTGGCCTGGAACCGCGCGGCGGCGGTGGTGCTGACCGACTACAGCCTGCTGCCGGTCGGCGGGCGCAACATCCTGCGCTTCCTGTTCGGCAATCCGGCCGTGCGCGCCAAGCAGCACGACTGGGAGGCGGTGGCGCGCTTCGTGGTGGGCGCGTTTCGCGCCGACGTGGCGCGCGCCGGGATCGCCTCCGAGGTGGGCGACCTGGTGGACGAGCTGTGCGGGATCAGTGCCGAATTCGAGGCGCTGTGGCGCGACAACGAGGTGCTGAGCCACGGCGAGGGCGATGGCGTGAAGCATCTCAGGCATCCGCTGCTAGGCTCGATCGAGCTCGAATATTCGGCCTTCGCGGTGGACGGGCGGCCCGACCTCGGCGTGATCGTCTACACGCCCGTCGATGCCGGCATGGCGGCGCGGATTCGCGAACTCGCGCACGAGTATGGCGCCGCCCTGGCCAAGCGGGAAGGCGCGCAGCCGGGGCTGGCCTAAGCGAGCGGGAAGAAGCGGGCACGCGTCGGTGCGCGCCCGCCGGGCCGGCGTCTCAGGCCCCAGCCGCCCAGACCGTCACGCCGGTCGCGTCGATCGCCACGCGGCAGGTGGCGATGTCGTCCATGAAGGCGCCCTCGACGGCGAGCTCGAAGGCGTGGCCGCCGAGCATCACGCGCGCATGGCGTTCGCCGTCGCGCAATTCCACCGATTCCACCCGCGCCTCGTAGGCGCCTTGCGCGTCGACGCGGATCGACCTCGGCGCGACGCGCCACATCACGGCCTCACCCGGCGCGAGACCCGCATCGACCTTCGCCGCCTCCAGCACCGCGCCTTCGCCGATCGCCACCTGCCCCGGCGCCGCCAGCGTGCCGGCTCCGAGGTTGCGCAGCCCGAGCAGCTCGGCCACGCGCGGATTGGCCGGGCGCGCGAACACCTCGGCCACCGGCCCCGCCTGCAGGGTCTCGCCGTGATCGATGACGAGCAGCTCGTCGGCCAGTTGCGCGGCCTCGTCGGGATCGTGCGTGACGATCACCGTCACCGCGCCGATCTCGCGCTGCAGCGCGCGCAGCGAGCGCCGCAACTGCCGGCGGCGCGGCGTGTCGAGCGCCGAGAACGGCTCGTCGAACAGCAGCAGATGGCTGTGCCGCGTCAGCGCCCGGGCCAGCGCGACGCGCTGGCGCTGGCCGAGCGAGAGCTGCCGCGGCAGGCGCCGCGTCAGCGCGCCCAGCCCCAGGTGCTCGACCCAGTAGCGCGCCGCCACCGGATCGGCATCGACCGGAAAGGCGAGCTGGCGCGCCACCGTCAGGTGCGGGAACAGCCCGTAATCCTGCGGCATGTAGCCGATCTGGCGATGCTCGGGCGGCAGCGCGCCGAGCTCGGTCGCGCCCAGCGTCACGCTGCCCTCGTCGTTGTGCTCGAGCCCGGCGATCAGCCGCAGCGCGAGCGACTTGCCCGAGCCGGAAGGCCCGACGATCGCCAGCCGCCGCGAAGCCGGCGCCCAGTCGACGGCGAGCCGGAACGCGCCGAGCCGCTTGCGCAGCCGGATCGCGAGCCGCGCCTCGGTCGCGTCGGCCAGGGCCTCGGCGTCGAGCGGCGCGGCGGTGCGCGCC